>MHXP01000001.1:0-1705 GCA_001824485.1 Planctomycetes bacterium GWA2_39_15
TAACAAAAGCTGGTTTTAAACCAATTGGGAAAATGACATATGAGCTGGCAAATGGACAACCAGTTGAGTACGAATTTGCCCTTGCAGTGATTTCCTTTATGGGAGAGATAACGTCTGGGAGGGTTATTTTTGGACCTGATGATGCTGAACCAATTCTTGGAGTGACAGCGCTAGAGTCAGTCGGTATTGTTATTGACCCGGTTAACCGTACTTTAAAAAGACTTCCAGCTATTCCTTTAAAATGCGTATTGCAATAAATGCCTTATCTGCTGTTGATACACATTCATCTGGTAGTCGTTCAAGCTATATTGGAAATTTTTTGAATTGAGATATACTTCTCTGCAAAATATCCTGGTAAATACAGGCTGGCTCTTTGCTGACCGTATCCTACGGATGGGGGTTGGTTTGTTCGTTGGGGTCTGGGTTGCTCGTTATCTTGGGCCTGAACAATTTGGACTTTACAGCTATGCACTAGCCTTTGTCTCGTTATTTGGTGCATTTGCCACGCTTGGGTTGGATGGGATTGTGGTGCGGGATATTGTGCGTGATCCTGCTTGCAAGTATGAGACACTCGGTACTGCTTTCGTACTTAAGCTCATGGGGGGAACGTTGTCATTCTTACTTATAATGGGAGCTATTTCCTTGCTACGCCCTCATGACAGATTAACCCACTGGCTAGTTGGTATTACAGCGGTAGGAATGATTTTTCAGGCGTTTGATACGATTGACTTTTGGTTTCAGTCGCAGGTTAAATCAAAATACACGGTATATGCTAAAAATACAGCTTTTTTACTTATTACCCTTATCAAGATTGTTCTGATGCTTATGAAAGCCCCGCTCCTTGCCTTTGCCTGGGCAGGATTTGCAGAAATTGTCGTTGGCGCAATTGGTCTTATAATAGCCTATCAGATAAACGGACATTATATAAAAGCCTGGCGAGGCAGCATTGCTCGTGCAAAAAGCCTATTTAGTGACAGTTGGCCACTGATATTGTCAGGTATTGTTATCATGATTTATATGCGGATTGATCAGGTTATGCTTGGTGAAATGGTCGGGAACCAGGAGGTTGGAGTTTATTCAGTCGCAGTGCGCCTTGCTGAGGTATGGTATTTTATTCCTATGTCTTTTGTTTCATCAACGTTTCCAAGTGTCGTCGAAGCCAAGGCAATCAGTGAAGACCTTTTCTATGAACGATTGCAAAAGCTTTACAATTTGATGTCGTTAATGGCCTATGTTGTTGCTATCCCTGTAACATTTATTGCAGGATGGGTAATAGAAATAGTATTTGGTGTGGCATACCGTGGGGCTGGTCCTATGCTTGCAGTTTTAATATGGGCTGGGTTGTTCGTGAATCTGGGGGTTGCTCGAAGTTCTTTTTTGACTACCTTGAATTGGACAGGAGTTCATTTTATGACTGTATTTCTGGGTTGTCTCGTAAATGTGGTTTTGAATTATCTGTTAATTCCTCTTTATGGAGGAATGGGGGCGGCTATTGCTTCGTGTTTTGCATATTGGTTTGCGGTTCATGGGGCATGTTTCTTCTATAAGCCACTGTTTAAAACTGGCTATATGCTGACGAAAGCAATGATTTATCCAAGAATATGGTGATAAAAAGAATCAATAAGGAAAAGATTGATTTTGAAGGGATGTGACCTGTTAATACTTATTCTTGGTGTACTTCTATATTCTATATGGAGAGAAATTG
>MHXP01000001.1:1733-3154 GCA_001824485.1 Planctomycetes bacterium GWA2_39_15
TGGTCCTCAAAGTTAGGTAAATACTATTGTTTTTGGTATTGTCAATCTTTATCCATCGGCGTTTTTAAAAATTGTAAGGATAATGAAAGAAGTAATAAAAAAATTATTACCTGGCGCAGTATTGCAAGCATATAGGTATATAAAGCTTGACATGCTTAATGGATATGCGATGAAATCTTACTCTCAAGAAGGTGAGGATATGGTTCTTTATAGGATTTTCGAAAAACAGGAATCTGGGTTTTATGTTGATATAGGCGCATATCATCCCAAGCGCTTTTCTAATACCTATTTTTTTTATAAGCGTGGTTGGAGGGGAATCAATATTGAACCTAATCCTGAAGCTATTAAACTGTTTAAGAAGTATCGCGCTGGTGACATAAATCTTGAGATGGGCGTATCAGATCAAGAAGGAGAGTTAACTTATTTTATGTTTGATGAACCCGCATTAAATTCATTTGATAAAAACCTGACCGAAAAGAGGGTGATCAATACAAATTATCAAATTATTGCTGAGAAAAAAATAAAAGTGAATCGACTCGATGCGATACTTACTGAGTACATACCAAAGGGTATAAATATTGACTTCATGTCTATCGATGTGGAAGGGTATGACCGAAATGTCCTCAAATCTAATAATTGGGAACTCTATAGACCAAAATGCTTATTAGTAGAATCGCTGGAATCTAGCCTTTCAAGCGTTTTTGATTGTCCAATGTATCGTTATTTAACTGATCGCGATTATGAACTCTTCGCCAAAACATTTAACTCGTTATTTTATATGGATAGACGCAAGCAGGATTAATAACGGCTATGAAATTAAAGAATGTGTGGAAAAAGGTTTTAGCTCCAATTGTTTTATTTGTTTACAACAGACCATGGCATATGCGACAAACTATTGAAGCATTACAGAAAAATGAGTTAGCAGAGGTTAGTGAACTTTTTATATTTTCAGATGGCCCAAAATCTGAAGCTGATAAAGAAAAAGTATTAGAAGTGCGGGAGTATATCAAAACAATACCTGGCTTTAAAAGTGTGACTTTAATTAAGCGTGAACGAAACATTGGTTTGGCGCAATCTATAATCACAGGAGTCACCGATGTCATTAATAGATACGGCCGGATAATTGTTTTAGAAGACGATATGGTTACTTCTCCGTACTTTTTAAAATTCATGAATGAAGCCTTGGAATTTTATAAAGACGCGGAAAAGGTCGTATGTGTACATGGCTATATTTACCCTATTGAAGCTAAGCTACCGGAAACTTTTTTCCTAAGGGGGGCTGACTGCTGGGGATGGGCTACCTGGAAGAGGGGGTGGGATTTGTTCGATCAGGATGGTTTTAAACTTTTAAATGAAATTAAAAAGAGAAAACTTCAAAAGAAATTTGATATAAACAGAGCATATCTCTATACAAAAATGCT
>MHXP01000001.1:3161-10827 GCA_001824485.1 Planctomycetes bacterium GWA2_39_15
AAAATCCGCGGGAGAAACAATTCCTGGGCAGTACTCTGGCGTGCTTCCACTTTCTTAAAAGAAAAGCTTACACTTCATCCAGAAAAGTCACTAGTTCACAACATTGGAAATGATAATACCGGAACCCATTGCAGAGTATCAAATATATTTGATACTGAAATCTCTAGTAAACCTATTTCAGTAGCCGAAATTCCTCTTGAAGAAAGTAGTTTTGTCTTTCAAGAGATAGAAAAGTATTTGAAATCAAAAAACTTATCTTTTGTTACTTTGATTATTGAGAAGATGAAAAAGCTAATCAAGATACCATGAATAAACGAATTAAAGAAATCATGAGAGATTTTATACCACCCTTATTTTTAAAGATGTATCTAAACATAACAACAAAATACGGCTTTTTTGCCAATTATTCAAATTGGGAGGAAGCTAAAAAGGCATCTACTGGATATGATTCAGATCTGATATTAAATAAAGTGAGAGACTCACTGTTGAAAATTAAAGCTCACGAAGCCGTTTATGAGAGGGATTCAATACTATTTGATAAAATAGAATATTCGTGGCCTTTACTGACGGGATTAATGTGGATAGCTGCCAATGAGGATGGTAAATTGAATTTGATCGATTTTGGTGGATCACTCGGAAGCAGTTATTATCAAAATAGATTATTTTTACAAACACTAAAAGAAGTCAAATGGAATATTGTCGAGCAAAAGCATTTTGTTGAGTGCGGTAAAAAGTATTTTGAAGATGATACGTTGAAGTTTTATAAGAGTATAGAAGAATGTTTAAGAACGCAAACGCCAAGTACAATGATACTTTCTGGCGTTATACAATACATTGAAAAACCATACGAGTTGATTGATTATATAATAAAAAAGAATTTTAAATATTTAATTTTTGACCGAACAACTTTTAATAAACGCAATGTTGATAAGTTAGTTGTACAAAAAATTAATCCCACCATATTTAGTGCAAGCTATCCTTGTTGGTTCTTAAACAAAAACAAATTTGCACAAATGTTTGATAATAAATATGTATTAATTAATGAGTTTAAAAGCTTTGAAAATTCCGAGGATAGAAATAGTCCTCTTTTTAATGGATTTATTTTCATATTGAAACAAGTATATAAAGAAGGCTAATTGTGCAAAGTTTTAAAGCAGTCTATTTCGATATTGTTGGTTTTTGTAATGCAAAGTGCCCTTATTGCCATAGTGGAATAAACAGAATAGGGGGTGGCAATAAAATAAACGTTGAAACATTTAAGAAAACCTTAGCAAGCCTTATAGATAAAAATATAATTAATAGAAGGACTGTAATAAGTTTATATAGTTGGGGTGAGCCATTTTTGCATCCAGAAATACATAATATTATCAATAGTATTAACGAACTGGATTTAAAATATGCTATCAGTACAAATGTTTCTAAAATTCCTTTAATTGATAGAAATTTTGTAAAAAATCTTAAGCAGATAATATTTTCTATGCCCGGATTTTCACAAAAATCCTATAACAAGATACATGACTTTAATTTTCCAAACATCGTACATAATATAGTTAAAATTGTTGAGGACTGTCGAAAGCTTGATTTTAAAGGTAATTTTATTATTTCATACCATGTATATAAGTTTAACGTTGATGAGATTAAAAAGTGTGAGCTGTTTGCTAATGATTATGGGATTGTTTTTCGTCCCTATTATGCGATACTAAATCACTGGTGGATGCTTCAGGATTTTATAAATAAGAGACTCCCAAAGGAAGAAGGTGACAAAGTCTTAAGGGATTTATTTAATTCAGAAAACATTGAAAATAAAATGAAAGAATCACCAAAAGACTATGTTTGTCCTCAATTTAATTTTTTAATTATCGATGAAAATTCTGATGTGATTACTTGTTGTCAATTAGCCAGAAATCACAAAGAGTATTCATGTGGAAATATTTTAAAAGAAGATTTTGAAACAATTTTTAACAATAGGAAAAATCGCCAAGTATGTAAAGAGTGTATGCGTTCGGGATTAGCTTTTTATTTAAACAATTCTATGGTAATGCCTGATTTTTATAGAAGAAGTACCAAACAAAAAGTTTTAGCTTTGAGGCAAAGAATTAAAAAACTAAGAATTTCGTCTTTGAAGAAATTTTAAATTTTTCTGGTTAAAGCGCAAATGCTTAAGACGATTAAAAGTATTATCCAAAGAGAACAATTCTTTCCGTGGTTTTTGGGGTTTTGGGTAAATCCCTTTTATTTTGCCAGAAAAGGACTTTATGAAAATATCTCGATACTCTCAAATTATATTAGAGGCGATATGCTCGATATAGGTTGCGGACAAAAACCTTATGAAAAACTGTTTAATTCTTCTCGGTATGTTGGTCTTGAGATTGATACTATTGAGAACAGAAAAAATAAAAATGCCGACTATTTTTACGATGGTATTACCTTCCCATTTCGAGATAATGAATTTGATAGTGTGATTGCCAATGAAGTCTTTGAACATGTTTTTAACCCTGCTGCTTTCCTGAACGAGATATATAGAGTATTAAAACCGAATGGAATGTTACTTATGACAGTCCCATTTGTCTGGGATGAGCACGAGCAACCGTTTGATTATGCACGATACTCTTCTTTCGGTTTGAAACATCTATTAGAAGAATCTGGCTTTGAAGTAATTGAACATAAAAAAAGTGTCTGTGATATTAGAGTAATTTTTCAACTATTCAATTGCTATATTTACAAGAAAACCGTCACAAAAAATGTGTATGCAAATCTTTTTATTACAGCTTTTCTGCTGTCTCCATTTAACATTCTAGGTGAGTTGCTTTCCAAGGTATTGCCAAAAAATGAAGATTTATACCTGGATAATATAATTTTAACAAAGAAGAAAATATCAGGATGAGAAATTTCCAGAAATTTGTTAACACAAAAGTGCTTGTTACAGGTGGCATTGGTTTCATTGGTTCATCGCTTGCCCGACGATTGGTTCACCTTAACGCAAAGGTCACCTTAGTTGATAGCCTTATCCCGCTCTATGGCGGTAATCTATTTAACATTCACGATATAAAAAACCAGGTGACGGTTAATGTTAGTGACGTGAGAGATCCTTACGCCATGGCTTATCTTGTTCAGGGGCAGGACTATTTATTTAATCTGGCAGGCCAAACCAGTCATATAGACTCTATGACTGATCCACAAACCGACCTTGATATTAATGCATCAGCCCAACTATCAATTCTTGAAGCCTGCCGTAAATATAATCCAGGTGTAAAAATCATTTTTGCCAGTACTCGCCAACTTTATGGTAAGCCAGAGTACTTGCCGGTTGATGAGAAGCATCCAATTCGCCCTGTCGATGTAAACGGTATTAATAAACTAGCAGGTGAATGGTATCATTTGCTTTATAACAATGTTTATAAAATACGCGCCTGTGCGCTACGCTTAACCAATACCTATGGCCCAGGTATGAGAGTAAGGGATGCACGGCAGACATTCCTGGGAATTTGGGTAAGGAATTTAATTGAAGGGAAGCCGATTAAAGTGTTTGGTGATGGATTGCAATTGCGGGACTTTAATTATGTTGATGATGTGGTGGATGCCCTCTTGCTCGCAGCCATTAATTCTAAAGCCGACGGTGAAGTATTTAATTTAGGAAGTACTGAATACATTAATTTGAGAAATTTGGCTACTTTATTGATTGAGATTTTTCAAAAAGGCACCTATGAGATAGTTCCTTTCCCTCCCGATCTCAAAGCAATTGATATTGGAGATTATTATAGCGATTACACTAAGATTAATCAAACTTTGGGATGGTCGCCGCGTGTTTCTCCTAAAGATGGGTTAAAGCTAACCATTGAGTTCTATACTCAAAATAGAACCCATTATATGGAGTAGCTATGATTTTGATGAATGACTTTCGAGCAGAACCTACAGAGCTTATACAACAAGAAATTGCTGCTGTTGAAAAGGTAATTAAGTCTGGCTGGTACATTCTTGGAAATCAAGTTAAGACTTTCGAGTCCGCTTGGGCTAGCCGCTGTCAGGTAAAGTATGCTGTTGGGGTTGGTAATGGGATGGATGCTATTGAGATAGGACTACGCGCCCTCAATATCGGTTCTGGTGATGAAGTGATTACTACGTCCATGACTGCTTTTGCTACTGTGTTGGCGATTATTCGTGCTGGTGCAACGCCGGTGCTTGCTGATATTAATCCCGCAACGGCCTTGTTAGATCCTCTGAGTGCTGAACGATGCTTCTCCTCTCATACAAGGGCAGTCTTACTTGTACATCTTTATGGGCAGGTGCGAAAAATGGATACATGGATTACGCTTTGCAATAACGCCGGCATTCATTTGCTGGAAGATTGCGCTCAATCTCATTTAGCATCATGGAAAGACAAGATTGCCGGGTCTTTTGGTGCTTGGGGAGCTTACAGTTTTTACCCGACCAAAAATTTAGGTACGGTGGGTGATGGAGGGGCAATAATTACTAATTTAGCAGAGATAGCAAATCGGGCCAAAATATTGCGTAACTATGGACAATCCCAGCGTTACCACCATTCAGAACTTGGCTTGAATAGCCGTTTGGATGAGATGCACGCCGCAATCTTGGCTACTCGCATTAGCTGGTCTGATTTGTTTACGGCTAGGCGCAAGGAAATTGCAAAGTCCTACTTTGATGGTATCAAAAATCCGCTTATTCACTTACTGGCTGAGCCGATTGATAATGGAAATCATGTTTATCATCTTTTTGTAATTTTATGCAAGGAGAGAGACCGTCTAAGTAATTATCTTAAAGAACACGGCGTAGACAATCTTGTTCACTATCCGATACCGGTTCATCATCAACCACCTTGTAGAAATATACGACGCGACACAAAAGGGTTGGCTATCGCAGAATCCCACGCGGTTCGTTGTCTTTCCATTCCGTGTCATCCTCAAATGAGCGACAAGGATGTGTGTAAAGTGATCGAGGTTATTAATGAATTCAAATAGACCTATAGAGCACTTTGTTACTTTATTTGACAGCAAATTTTTACCTATGGGAATGGCGCTTCATGATTCATTGATGATTCATGCGCAGCCTTTTCATTTGTGGATTTTATGTATGGACGAGCTGGTTGAAAAACAGTTAAAACAAATTTCCTTATCCCATGTAACATTAATTCCACGTAAAGAGATCGAAACCCAGGAGCTATTAGCTGTGAAACCTGGACGCACACTGGGTGAATATTGCTGGACATTGACACCGTTTGCACCCCAAGCCGTATTTAACCGAGATCCAAATGTAAAGAGTGTTACGTACTTGGATGCAGACATTTTCTTTTTTGATGATCCGAGAATCTTACTTAGTGAATTAGATCAGAGCAGGAAACATATTTTGATCACAGAACATGCCTATGATCCTAAATATGATCAAGCGCTTGCAAGTGGGAGATTTTGTGTTCAGTTTATGACTTTTAGAAAGACCCAACAAGCCATAAAGGTTATGAAATGGTGGCAAGAAAGATGCATAGAATGGTGTTTTGCAACGGTGGAGGATGAAAAGTTTGGCGATCAAAAATACCTGGATTGCTGGCCTGAGCTATTTGATGGCATAGTACACATTGTCCAGCAAGTTGAAAAAACTTTAGCTCCCTGGAATGTATTATTCTTTGAGAAAAAGATAGGCGCAAAAATATATCCTGTTTTCTATCACTTCCAAACCTTACGAATTATTAGTTCACGTAAAATTCAAATGTACTTTGGTTATAAGATTGGGAAACTGGGGTTAAGTTTATATGACCAGTATTTAAAGAATTTGCGTAAATGTTTCACCGTCCTAAAGACATATCACATAGAGGTGCCTTATGTTGAACAAAAAAAGGAAAAATGGGAGATGATGCGTTATTTCAAAAGAAGAATAACCAAAGTAGTACGTTTCGCTTCAATTAATTGTTTATAGCTGTTAGTACTAAAAAATTATGAAAATTAGTGTAATTATTCCCACGTTTAACAGTACAAAGACTATTGAAGGCACCCTTAAAAGTATAATAAGCCAGAATTGGCCTGATCTTCAAATTATTATACAAGATGGTGGGTCTACCGATGATACTAGATCCATCGTTGAGAAATATCCAACAGCCTTATCGGGCTGGCAATCAGAACCAGACAATGGTATATATGACGCCATGAACAAAGGCATTAAACGTAATACGGGAGAAATCATTGCCATTCTCAACAGTGATGATACCTGGTTGCCAGGTACGCTTGATTGTGTTGCATCTGCATTTTCACGAAACCCAGACGTTGGTATAGTTTCCGGATCGATTGAGGTGTGGGAAGATGCTCCCAATGGAGCTAAAGTTGCCTTAAAATCGAGCTTGCTTCATTTGCATAAAGGATTGACTGTTCAGCACCCAGCTACATTTGTGAGGCGAAATGTGTATGATCGCGTTGGGCTTTTTAATACTTACTACCGTATAGGTGCTGATTATGATTTTGTGTTGCGGTGTTTGGAGGCTGGTATTCCTTGGATTATACTTACGGATATTCTTGTTCGTATGCGAGCGGGTGGAAAGGGTGGTTCAACTTTTACACTCGATGATTGGAAGATTCGTCGGTCTCACAAACTTTCATCAGTCATTAACGAGACCTGTATTTGTGCAAACAGCTTCGCACGGTATTTAACCAGGCAGGCTGTTTTAAAAATCTTTGGGAGAAAAACTTTATCGGCTCTCAGAGGGTGCTTATGGAACAGGCGCATATATCGATAGATGAGAATTTACTAAAAATTTATAGAATAGTTTGCTATAGGCTATTTTAGAGACTTTCATTTAAACAACACTTTCAAAAATTTTTAACATTCTGATTGCTGTGTTTTCCCATGAAAAAATTTTTGCCCTTTTCAATGAATTTATTTTCAACTGAGAAATCAGATTTCGATCTTTCAATGCCTTCAATATTATGTCGGCTATTGCAGCAGGATTTGTTGGATTAAAATATACAGCTGCATCTGCACAAATTTCCACCATCGGTTCTACTTTAGAAGCAAGTATTGGAGCGCCACAAGCCATTGCCTCTACTAAGGTCATTCCAAATGATTCGCATATTGAAGGATAAACAAATATCATACAAGCAGAATAGAGAAAGGGTAATTCCTCATAGGGAACATTACCCAAAAAAATGATTCGGTCCTCATATCTATGCTCTCTAATAAAATCCTGCATCTCTTTGTAATATTCCTCGTCAAAGCATCTTCCTGCAAAAACAAGCTGAATATCATCGCCTATTTTGTCCTTCAGTAACACAAACGCCTTTATAAGCTCAAAGAAATTTTTATACTTTTGGATATGGGATACATAAAGGATGAATTTATCTAAACCGTATTTATTCTTAAATTGAAGGGATATATTGTCTTCAATATTGTGATGAAATATTCCTTTATCAACGCCATGATTGATAACTTCGACATGATGCATTAAAGTTCCAGACTTTTCTGTAAGAGTACGTGCTTTCATTGAAGGGAAAATAACTCGCTGAGCCTTTTTAATCGATATCATGGTTAATATTTTTAATAGTTTCAACCTTATTCTTTGAATTAAACCCCTTCCTCTCGAGAGATCGTCGCTAAATGGCTCGATGTTCTGTACCATGATAACATTCGGGAGTTTACTGAAAAGAGGGCATATATTGCCTGGAGAAAA
>MHXP01000002.1 GCA_001824485.1 Planctomycetes bacterium GWA2_39_15
TATCGGTAGTTGTCATGGACTTTGTCATCTACTTACAGCACGTAATATTCCATGCCATCCCTATCTTCTGGAGAATCCATCGTATGCACCACGCAGATTTAGACTTTGATGTCACCACTGGCATCCGGTTTCATCCCTTTGAGATTATTCTATCCATGTTGATTAAGTTTGCTGTGGTTGTGATTATAGGCCCGCCCGTGTTGGGTGTAATCATATTTGAAGTGCTACTGAATGCCACATCTATGTTCAACCACGGCAATGTGCGTATACTGCGCAGTTTGGATCGGATACTGCGCTGGATCGTTGTAACTCCCGAAATGCACCGGGTACACCATTCGGTGGCGTACTATGAGACCAACTCCAACTTCGGTTTTAATCTGCCGTTGTGGGATCGGTTTCTAGGCACATACCGCGATCAGCCTCGCATGGGGCACGAGGGTATGACCATTGGCCTCTGGAATTTTCGTGACATAAAGCACTGTGCAATTCTACCTGGTATGTTGGCAATTCCCTTTATTGGTAAGATAGCCGGTTATACGATTGATCGTCGCAAATAAGGGTCAGACTTATGAAAGCGGCTAACATTATTCGTATCGTTGTATTCGTCTTTTTAATAGCTGGAATTGCAACTGCGGTTACTTACCGCAAGCAGTTCGATGTTGACGTACTCGGGGATTGGCTTGCAGGTGCTGGTGTCATGGCCCCACTTCTGTTCATTGGTATTTATGCAATCTCGACTGTGCTGCTCCTGCCGGGGTCGGTTCTAACAATTGCGGGCGGTGTTCTATTCGGACCTATTTGGGGAACGTTCTACAACTTGACAGGCGCAACTATTGGTGCCACAATGGCCTTTCTTATTGCTCGCTATCTCGCCTCCGATTTGGTATCACGCAAGACCGGTGGTTGGTTGAGTCAATTGATCGAGGGCGTAGAGGCTGAGGGTTGGCGTTTTGTTGCCTTCGTTCGCCTGGTGCCACTGTTCCCATTTAACTTGCTAAACTATGCCCTGGGGCTTACTTGTATCCGCCTGTTCCATTACGTGATTACATCCTACATTTGCATGCTGCCCGGCGCTATAGCTTACACCTACCTTGGTTATGCTGGACGCAATGCAGTGGCGGGTGGCGAGGGCATGATCAAGAAAGCGCTCCTGGGTCTAGGACTGCTCGCCCTTGTAGCATTTTTACCACGACTCATCAAACGCTTACTCAAGAAACCTGCGCACATGCTCAGTGCTGCAGAACTCAAGCAGCGATTGGATAAAGGAGAGGATGTCTTGGTGATAGATGTGCGAAGTTCAGAGGAGTACGTGGGAGACTTAGGACACATCGGGGGTTCCAGAAATATCGCAATTGAAGACTTGCCACGCCACTTGGATGAATTGAAGGCATACCGGCAGCGCCCCATCGTCATTGTCTGCCGTACTGACCGACGTTCAATGAAGGCTGCGCAGATGCTAATCCAGGCAGGATTCAGCGATAGCACCGTTCTGCGGGGCGGCATGGAACAGTGGAATCGCAATAGACTGCCGGTGGTGCGATAGATACTGTTACTAAACCATGGCTCGAAGCTTTTGTAACAAAGGTTTGAAAAAATCTATATGACAAAAGAACGCCATTAAACGAACATGTGGTTATCCATCAGGATGTTGGTTGCTTGTAAATTATATTTTTTAAAAGGAGAATATCTTCATGAAAAATCGAATCAAAGTTAGTGATGAAATAACGACTGCGGGTCAACCATCAGAAGAAGAAATAAAAAAACTACCGCAATTAAAACCCATCGGTTATATAAAAAGTTCCATAAAACAGCCCAAGTTTGGCGGTTGGCAGGATTTAATTACAGAAATAGTCATTGATCCCAACTATATAGACGGCCTGGAAGGAATTGATGAATATTCTCACCTAATTATCCTTTATTGGTTAGATAAAGTGGATAAGGTCAAGCTTAAAATGAGACCTCAGGGAAGAAAAGACGTGCCGGAAGTGGGTATATTTGCCTGCCGTTGTCCATGGAGACCAAATCCTATTGGCATGGCTACCGTTGAATTGCTTGAAAGAAATGGGAATATCCTTAAGGTTAAAGGGCTGGATGTGCTGGATGGAACTCCTCTCATTGACATTAAGCCTTACACTCCTCCATACGATGCCGTTGAAGGAATGAGATATCCTGATTGGGTAAACAAGCTGGAATACTAATTCAATCGTATAGGAATTTTCATTTTATTTAAGCAGGTTATACTATGTATGGCATAGAGAGTCCCCCTTAGAAAAGGGGGTTGGGGGGTTGTCAAAATATTTCGGTTTAATCGAAGACGATTGAACCGGCGAAAAATGCAGGAAATGAAATAAAAATCAAAAATCCGAATTCCCAAATCCGAAACTGGCATTTAACCACCGCCGAACGCAAACGCATCCTCCTGAACAACATTTACGGTGTGAACATTGACCCGCAGGCCGTAGAGGTCACTATGCTTTCACTTTTGTTGAAGGTATTGGAAGGCGAATCGGAGCAGACCATAGCAAAGCAACTCAAGATCTTCCACGAACGCACCTTGCCCGACCTCGGCAATAACATCAAATGCGGCAATTCGCTCATCGGCACGGATTTTTATAACACGCCCCCTCCCCCTTTGTCCCCCTCTTGGAGGGGGGATAATGGGGGAGGCATCAGACGAAGAGGAACGCTACCGCATCAATCCCTTCGACTGGGAGACAGAATTCCCTGAGATCATTAAGCCTGCCCCTGCAGGACGTAAGCAGGGGGCAGGTGGGTTTGATGTAGTGATTGTGAAGCCGCCGTATGGAGCGTCTTTTTCACAGGAAGAAACAACTTACCTACTCACCAATTTCAAACTTCAAAATTATCAATTAGACAGTTATTTATTGTTCATTGAGAAAGACGATAGTAGAATTAATTACTCTGTGGCACAACAAAGATGGAAGGCGGCTGATGGTAATCCTGTCAATCTTTTTGAGCGACCAGAGTTCGTGACATTTTCTGATAAACTCAAGGCATTTCCTCTGCTTGATAACATATGTGTCATCACACAAGGGGCAAAACCTTTTCAAGGGGGTAAAGGAAAACCACCACAAACTCGCAAAATTGTTGACGAGAAACCATTCGTTTCAGAAAAGAAACAAAATTCAACTTTTCGACCGCTACTCCGCGGAAGTATAATCCAAAGGTATGAGATACTTTGGAACAAGGATTACTGGATTAGTTTTGGAGATTGGCTAGCCGAACCACGATATTCAGCCAATTATGATGCCTCAGTAAAAATAGTCATTCGACAAACTGGTGATTCTCTTATTGCTACATTGGATTGTCATCAGTTCATTGCGCACGACAATTTATACACAATTATTTCACACAACAATACTTTTGATTTAAGGTATATACTCGGGCTCCTAAATTCACGACTACTTACATGGATTTATCAAAACATTATCAATCCGGAAAAGGGCGAGGCTCTCGCACAGGTAAAAAGAGGCCATTTGGCTCAGTTACCGATTGTAATACTTAATATCTCAAATCCTGCTGACAAAGCCCGCCATGACCGGATGGTTGCGCTTGTTGACCAGATGCTTGAACTTCACAAGCAATTAGCATGGGCAAAGACGGATCATGACAAGACCGTTATCCAGCGGCAGATTGACGCTACCGACCACCAGATTGACCAGTTGGTGTATGAGTTGTATGATTTGACAGACGAGGAAATCAAAATCGTTGAGGAAGGTTCACCATAAAATGTTTCTTAAGCGGGTTTGCAACTTGAACCCAGGGGTTTGATTCACCCCCCGGTTTGAATTCCTGACAGTATTCACCTATAAACTATAGGGTTATCAGGTTGCAAACCTGATAATCCCGCTGTGGGATTGAACCGGCAAAAGCAGTGTGGAAACAGCCGCCATTTTGCACAATTTAATTCCGGCATACAACGTGCCTTTTCTCGTATATCTCGCTTTTAGCTGAATATACAGGTCTGTATAATAAGTTGCCAAGAAAATTTGGAAGGTTGCATTTCACCTGCTGGAGAGAAGCCTATTACCCAAGTTGTGATATGATAAGTGATAAAGGCAGGATAAACGTCTGCAGTATTTGCTTAAAGAAAAATATTTATGAAGTTCCTATCTGCAAATGGAGAAAAGCGTTGTCTAATAAGTCACTCCAGCGGACGGCATCTAACGCTGCCGATGATTTGGAACGGTATACAACATAACAATTGTCATATCGAAAGATTTACCCTCTTTTATCCCTCCAAATAAATGCTATAAGTGGCACGTCGAAAAACGAATTCGGCTTTTCAGTATAAATATGCCGATTTTGGCTTGACGTACGCTATACCATGCGATAATATGCCGACAATTAAAGATAAAAATAATTTTTCATGCCGCGAATAGAGTGCGAACAAGTCATTCGAGTGAAAAACTTTTTTAGATCTGCAGCCTTGCCGTTGCGAATTATGCGAATACAAGCGTTTGCAGATTCTGTGTGCCATCGGTAGTTGCCACTCAATTCCACATTTGATTTAATGATAAGGATATGGAAGAAGAATCCAGAGCTATTCGAGAAGTAGCAAAAACAGCAGGCAAAGGAATTGATGCTGTACGAGAATTCGGGAACTTTATATCACAATTTATAAAAGGTCCCATTGAGCAAGGAATGGGCATTTTTGAAGATAAATTGAAATACATGAGGTGGGAAAGACAAATTCGTTTGATGCAAAGAGTAAATGAATTGCTTAATGAGAGGGGCTTACGAGAGCCTTCACGTGCTGCGCCTATGAAAATTGCGATTCCTCTTTTTCAATCTGGTTCTTTGGAGGAAGATGATTTACTTCAAGACATTTGGGCTAAGTTATTAGTCAATGCTGCTGATGCGAATTTCGGCAAAGAAATCATGAGATCGTATATTACAATTTTAGAAAATATTACTTCTTTTGAAGCGGTTATATTAGAAAAAATTTATTCAGTTTCAGAGCAGACATCTATTAGAGGTATTGGGACAGCTTTCCTACCCGAACGCGTAGAATTGAATGTACCACAACATGGCCAAATTGTCCCTGACTATAAAGTACAGCTAGCATTAAGCAATCTTATTAGGTTAGGATGTATCACACCAACTACCGCTATGGGAGGGGAAATTCTAAGCAGTGTCTATCAAACAACTTTAGGACGAGCTTTTGTAGAAGCTTGTTCTTTGAACAAAATAAATAATGAGTTCTTCAGGAAATAGTGCGGAAACAAGGTGTACAGTAAACCGGGGTTGTCTAAAAAGTAATTCTATGCCTTTATTCAATTTTACGGGATTAAGCGAAAACGATGGCCGTTCGTGACATTCAAAAAAAATGTTGGGTTTCGTTCCTCAACCCAACCGTCTACTCGGCTAAAATGCCTTTTGATTTTCTCCTCCATTTCTCCATTTCCCCTTTGTTTACACCCGTGATGCAGATGCACA
>MHXP01000003.1 GCA_001824485.1 Planctomycetes bacterium GWA2_39_15
CCCAAATTTTTTAATCGCCTCGTCATAATATAACTTTGTGCCGTCATCGTCGCCAATATCATATAGCGCCAACCCCACGTAATGATACGCCTCTGCCACCGCGTAAGAATGTTCTTGCGCCTCTTTCTTGTATCCCTCCCTGAGTTCCTCCAATATGTTTTTGTATCTTTGTTCCATCGCCTCGACAAGGCTGATACTCAGCGGGATATCAGCATCTTCCAGTTCGTTCTGGCTTTCTGGTATTACCCTTGGAAGTAGTAATTTCGACAGGCCTTCCAAACTCAATCCCCTAACAAGATAGAGTTCGCCTACGGAATGGAATATCTCATTTCCTCTCCCATAATTAAAACCAGTTTCTTCGCTTTGCTCAGAATGACTAACGCCGTCATGCTGAGGAGTGGAACGGCGAAGAATCTCAACTCGGGAATTCCTAAATGTTAAAATACTGTCTATTTCGTCTACACTCAATCCAAATTCTTTACTCAATAATTTAGACAGCTTATAATCGCTTGCACGATTCAAATTCTTATATAATCGTAATAATTTGGTTAGGATGGACAGCTTGTAGGAAGGCTTTTTCCCGTGCAATACAGTCCTCCTGAAAAAGATAAGCCACGGTTCTCTACTGGAAAAATTTGAACGCCTCTCATAACCATAAAAAATCTCCAAGGCAGTTCCCAGCTTAAACTGTTCCCAATCCTCAGATTCCTTGTAATTGAGTTCTTGATACCGCCTGTCAATTCGATCGAAATACTCTTCCAGAATGTCTCTCATTTGAGTACTGTTTACCTTACGATGTAGTTTTAGTTCATGCGGACTGTATTTTAGCGCCTCTCTATAGCAGGCAATAGCCTTATCAAATTGTCGCTCGTGATAATGCTTATCTCCAAGGTATTCATAAAATCTTTTAATCATTCTCAAGGACCTGATTCCTACATCATCTTCCCTGTCTAAATTGTATACTGCTTCAAAGTGTTTTATTACTGCTTCGGGTACATGAACAGGTTCATGAGTAAGGACGTATAATCCTTCAACATATTTATAAATGGAGCTATACTTTTGTAATAAATCCTCACTAATACCTTCGCGCATCATGGCTTTTTGTAAGCATTCCCTTGCCCTTTGATACATGCCAAACTCTGTATACACCTTTTCCAGTTGCACGATAATATCTGTACTCGTCTTGTCATTTATTTCACCATAATTCTTATATTGGTTTGTGTATTCATCTATCGCAGCTTGATAAATAACGGGAACAATCTCCAGGTCATTGCCTGCAATACGAACTACGTGTACGGTTATTTCTCCTGTTTCAGTATCCAATACCACCCCTGGGACTTCTTTACCATCTGGGAACTTTATCCATGGGGTTTTTTTAATGACACTTGCCGTAAAAACCATGTCCTTAGCCCTGGCTAAATCCTTTGAAGTCCAGACTGTATCCCACGACCTCTCATCTCCCTTTTCTGTGCCAGGCCTCACTATCTTGAAATTTTTTAGAATATCTACCTCGTTCTTCCTGAAAAGATTCCAATTATTTAGTCTGCCTGATAATTTTTCATCCTGTGCCACATTAGCAGGTAATATTCTTAATGTCATTTCGCCGCCTAATTTTTCAACGATAATCGCACTTAATATTGCCTCAGGAATCCCTCCCACTCCAATGATCAGATCAACTTCCTCTCTCGTAACCGCAAGGGTGGGGGTAAGGTCGTCGTCCTTAACCAGGATCAATTGAGCGCCAAGGCCTTTAATCGTCTCAATAAGTTTTTCATGTCTTGGTCTGTCCAGAACAACCACCTTCATCTTCTTTATTTCATCACAGATATTTTGTGGAGTATCATCCTTACCTTTGGCTTTTAATGTATGTTCTGCCATAAGCCTTAAATTCTTTGTAATGCCATGTGTCACATTAACGCCAGCACCTTTGTACTTATTTCCAACAATCGTCTTGACCCCATACATATCAGGAGAATTAAGTAAACCTCCCCTTTCACTATAACCAACAGCAAAAATCACCCCTCCCTTAGACGCAGGATTGACGATACACCGGTCATTTTCAAAGGCGCTCAGTACAATATCAGCTTCGTCCTCACTTTCAGTTGCAGTGCCGAATTTCTCCCCGATATATAACATGGGCATTTCTTTCCGTTCACCCTCTGCATTTACCACATAGGCCTTCCACCAGTTAAAGCTGTTATAGATATGCCTGAGCCACCATACAGCCATACCTCGTGTACGGGAGATATTAAAGCCTTCGCCATTTGTGCTAAAATATTTTAGAGACCTTGCGGCTACAACCCCAACGGCGTGTCGGAATTCATTTCTGTTTGCTAATTGAAGACCCTCCCCAGTGGTCCGCAGATTGTACTTTTCTGGAATGTATGCCTCGATTATGTAAGGATCGTCTATCCTCTGGGAATCAAAACTGGTATCTTTTATATATGCAACATTGCCTTTCGTCTTTATCATTTCATATACCTGAACCGATCAATCAGATACCAACCTATACGTAAATAAGTTTTATGACTGTCAATCATTAGTATTCAAAATACGAAATTGCTTTACGCTGTCGTAATAATATGCTTCTTCAGGCTTTTCTGCGGATATACAAATCAGCTACCCCTCCCTTGATGGGAGTGGTTAGGGGAGGGTGATCAGTCTTTTTCCTTCACCCCCACCTAGCCTCCCCCATCAAAGGGGGAGGAATTCATTACCCTCCACCATCAAGAGGGAGGAGCTTATATAGTGTCTGAACGAAAACTCATACTTTTGTCATTTCGACTGAAAGG
Source organism: Planctomycetes bacterium GWA2_39_15 (assembly GCA_001824485.1). Lineage (GTDB taxonomy): Bacteria > Planctomycetota > Brocadiia > Brocadiales > Brocadiaceae > 2-12-FULL-39-13. The sequence goes on from MHXP01000003.1 coordinate 2,793, forward strand.
AGAAATCTGTAAACCGCACATTCAATAATTTCAATAGACAAAAGATTTCTCGCTCCGCTCGAAATGACAGTTTTGCTAGTTTTCGTTCAGACACTAAGTAGTGCGATAAGGCAACCGAATTTAGGAACCATACATGGATGACACACTTGTATCGCCATGAAGAAATGGGAAACCCTACCCTCCATCCAAAGTCATTTCAACTTTTATGTGCCTTTTGCGACACCCCTAATCCATTATCTTCTGGAAGTATCAATCTTCCCTTATCAACTGTTACTCCAGTGTAAGGATCGTTTGTAACAAGCAGATGCCCATCAAGGTCAACATAGTCAACCAGGGGTGTTAGGTGGGCAGCGGCAGTGATAGATATAGAACTCTCGATGTTACAGCCGAGCATTATCTTAAGATCATGGGCACGGGCCGTGTGAATCATCCGAATCGCCTCTCGGATTCCACCGCACTTCATCAGTTTAATATTAATCCCATCCACCGCATCTGATAATGCAGGAATATCTTTTGAATCTTTTACATCTTCATCGGCAAATATTGGGATTTTGACATGCTTTTTGACCTTCCTGAGCGCTTCAATACTGCCAACTGGAAATGGCTGTTCCACGAGTTCTACCCCAAGATCTTCCATAATGTTTAACTTTTTTATCGCCTCGTCTACAGTCCAGCCGGTGTTTGCATCAACACGAAAAACGGCTTTTGTTATTTTGCGCAGTTCTCTCAGTATCTCAATATCGTTTTTAATACCGACCTTTATTTTGAGTGTGGGAAAGTCCTTCGCATCTTCCACCTTTTTGCACATTTTCTCAATGGTGTCAATTCCTATTGTAAACGATGTTGTCTTTGTTTCAGGCTGGTTTAATCCCAAAAACTTATAAAGCGGTATTTTTAGCTTCTTACCAATTATGTCATGAAGAGCTATATCTATAGCTGCGCGTGCAGCGACATCATTTGGAAATTTGCTTTTAAGGCTAGTTGAAATATCTTCTACTAGAAAAGGATCTGCATTTTTTAACAGATCAACACACTGACCCAATACCTTAGTAACACTATTTACGTCTTCGCCAAAAAAACTGGTGGGTGCAGCCTCTCCAAGTCCTGAAATTCCATCTTTATCTTTTAACTGAACTACGATATTATTTTGAACATTTCGGGTTTCTCTGGCAATCTGGAAGGTGTGCTTCAGTTTTAAATCTAAAGGCTGAAAAGAAAGTTTCATGGTAAGATAGATTGGATAGCATCAATAAATTTGTCCACACCAAACTTGATGGGATCAGTAGCGGGAAGTCTTGTTTCCTTTTCCACCTTTTTTATCTCTTGTAAGGCATCGTTGTCGGACATGCCAAAGCAGTTCAGTGAAATGCCAAGCACCTTGCAGGGGTGTATGGGTTGCGCTAGTTTCTCATATAGTTCAATCAAGTAGGAAAGTGGCAAAATCGGAAAATTCGGAAAATGACGAAGCGTCTTCCGTATAGGTTGATGGCACAAAATAAGCCCCTGTGGAGCTGAACCGTGCAAGAGACCGAGGGTAACGCCGGAATATGCAGGATGGACTATAGCGCCCTGTCCCTCTATACTTAAGAGTTTATATTGAATGCGGTCAAGCACAAGTTTCTCTGCAGCTCCAGAAATGAAATCAGAAATGACATGATCAACAGCAATTCCACTTCCTTCAATCATGATACCAGTCTGTCCTGTCGCTACAAAGCAAGCATTAACACCCCGTTTTTTTGCAGCATCGGTAATTTCAATAGAAGTTACCATCTTACCGATATTACAGTCTGATCCTACGGTAAGGATACGGAGTGTTTTTGTTTCTTTCGCTTTTCCTGTGCCGAGCGGAATGTCTTCAGGGGGTATGCGGACATCCCAGATTTTCAGTTGATGGTCTTGTGCCAGTTTGCAAAATTCACTATCATCGCTCAAATGAAGATGAAGACCGCTGATTATATTCATTTTATTTCTTAAGGCGTCAGTAATGTGTTTGCGCCATTCGTCTGGCAGCATGCCACCTGGAGGAGCAATACCAATAAGGAGATCAGTGGGCTTTAGTTTTAATGTTTCCCCAACATTACTGACAATGGGAATACCTTTGCCAACACCAATGATTGAGCTAAGGTCTTTTCCTGCATTGACATGGTCTATGACTGCAACTACTTCCTCTTTGCGGTATCGGATGACGCTAACAGCAGTTTTTGCACTAAAGAGATCAAGCCTTCCTTCTGCTAATATAACAAGTCTGCGTTTAGTCATAGGATTCATAGAAAAGGCTATTTTCGCTGCCTTCTTTTAACGACTTTGCTGCGTGGTTTTCTACGTTTTGGTGGAGGAACGGGTTGTAATTTATTAATATGTTTTGCGTATTCCTGGGCGCTCAACAATTTATCAAGGAGGTGACGTTCATTTGTTACGAATTTTATTAGCCAACCATGCCCATAAGGGTCGTTGCTTAATATATCAAGATTTTCAAACAGACGCTCGTTTACAGCGATAACCTCGCCAGGCAGGGGTGACGTTATATCCAGCAACATTTCCAACGATTCTACTTCCCCAAAACAGATATCTGAAAGGATTTCTTCTCCTACTTGTGGGAGGTCAAGAAACAAGAGTCTGTTTAGTTTTTCAACAATAAATTTTGTTAGACCAACTGTAATTGATTTAGTGTCAACAAAAAACCATTCGTGCGTGTTTGTGTATTTTAAGTGTTCTGGAATCATAAGGTAATACCTCACAATAAATTATAACTTTAGTATTTCAAATGCTAACACATGATAATATGGCTTGTCAAGGGTAATTGATTTTTAAGGGATTTTTTGCTCTTAAATGACTATTGAAAAATATAAACTTTCCATTTAAAAAGGAATTTTTTATACTATCTTTATTCGGCGTACACTATAGTTTAGATATGGAAGCCGTATTGTAGTCCTCTGGTATTTTGTATTTTGAATCGAATGAACAACGTTTCGAATAAAGGTGTATATTATATTATTATCAAATTGTTTCAAAACCATTATATAAAAATTGGATGTCTGGGTACCTTTAGCTTTCCAGCGGGTTTTTATGTCTATGTCGGAAGTTCACAAAATAACTTGGAACGCAGGATTGAAAGGCACTTGCGGCGGGAAAAGAAATTTCACTGGCATATTGATTATCTGCTACATTATGGAAAGGTAATTAGTGTACAAAAATATTCAGGTGAAAAAAGCGCCGAATGCTTACTGAACTGCAAAATTGGAAATATAAGAAATGCAAAGATACCCGCAAAGGGTTTCGGGTCATCTGACTGTACATGCGTTTCACATCTACATTTTTTCCTGGATGATCCAGAACCCATGATATCCAAATTTAAGGCTAACGTGTCATCAGCTAAGACTTATTAGAAAAAGATTTGAAATCTAGGACTGTGGGAAATTGAGAGGTTCTGAGGCTGTGAAGCTGAGAAGTCGAAAAGGTCCAAACTTCACAACTTCCCATCTTCTAAATTTCCGATAAACAGATTTCCTTTGTCTGTGATTTCTGAAAACCTAATCCATTCAATTTGTAAAATCGGTGGTTAATATGATTACTGAAACACCCATGATGCGTCAATACAACGAGATAAAAAGGCAGCATAAAGATGCGCTGCTTTTTTTTCGCATGGGCGATTTCTATGAACTGTTTTTTGAGGATGCCAAGCTCGCTGCAAAGGTATTGGGGATTACGCTCACTTCCCGTTCCAAAGGCGAGGGCGCCATACCTATGGCTGGAATGCCTCATCATTCCTCAGAATCATACATCCGAAGATTAATTAAAGCAGGCTACAAGGTTGCTATTTGTGATCAATTGCAAGATCCCGATGAAGCAAAGGGAATTATTGATCGTGGTGTTACCAGGATTATAACGCCAGGTACAGTCACAGAGGATACCCTGCTTGAGGACAAAAGCAATAATTATTTGATGGCGGTATTAGAAACAAATTCCATGTTGGGTTTATCCTGGATTGATTTGTCTACCGGGAGATTTGAAGTTGAGGATATTCAAAAAGAACTACTTTTTGATGAATTTGCAAGGCTGAACCCGTCAGAGTTGCTGTTACCTGAAGAAACTGTAAGGAATAACACCTCCTTCATGGAAAGAGTTCGGGCAGAATGTGACGGGATAGTTACCTCCAGACCTGATTGGGAATTTTCCAAAGATACTGCATATCGAATTCTCACTGAGCACTTCGGAACAACATCACTAGAAGGGTTTGGTTGTGAAGATTTAGGACCGTCTCTTGGGGCTGCAGGAGCAGTGATTCAATATTTAAGAGAGACGCAAAAGACGTCAATTAAGCATATTGGTAAAATTCAAAAACATCAGACAGATAACAGGATACTCATAGATAAGGCTACTCAGCAGAGCTTGGAGCTTACGCAGACTATGAGGACGCGTAATCGGGAAGGCTCATTGCTGGGCGTGATTGACCAGACAAAGACGCCGATGGGCGCCCGATTGTTCAGAGAATGGGTTATAAGTCCTCTGAGTATATCAGCAGAAATTAAATATCGGCAGCTTGGCGTGAAAGAGTTATTTGAAAAATCGGAATTAAGGCGAGAGCTACGCAATATTCTAGGTAACATTTACGATATTGAACGAATTTCGACTAAGGTAAGTTGCGGTCGCGCCAATGCCCGTGACCTTGTCTCTTTAAAGCAATCACTTTCAAAATTACCTGCGCTCAAAGAAAAATTAACATTTTGTATCTCAGATATTTTGGTATCCATAGAGCAGCAAATAGATGTTCTTGATGAAGTCAGGACTCTGATCGGCACTGCTATTGTGCCCGACCCACCTCCAATGATTAAAGATGGCGGGCTTATCAGGGAGGGATACGATGCAACGCTGGACGAATTAAAGTACATCAGTAAAAATGGCAAAAGCTGGATTGCAAATTTTCAGGCAGAAGAAATTGCACGGACAGGGATTAATTCCCTCAAGGTGGGTTTCAATAAGGTATTTGGATACTACATTGAAGTTACCAACTTACACAAGGATAATATTCCAAAGACTTATATTCGGAAACAGACCATTAAAAATGCAGAACGTTTTATAACGCCAGAACTCAAGGATTACGAAACAAAGGTGTTAACGGCTGATGAACGCGCAAAAGATTTGGAGTATGACATATTTATCCAAATACGCGAACAGGTCAGCGCCTTTACTCCACAACTGCAAAAAACTTCAGAAGCAATAGCTTTTATTGACGTGTTGTCTGCCTTAGCCAGCCTTGCTGTAGAAAACCGATACATCATGCCGGAGATTACCGATAGTTTGGAATTAAAAATAACTGACGGGCGGCATCCTGTATTGGACCGAAAACTTGTTGGCGAAAGTTTTGTCCCCAATGACGTAAACTTAGACGGAATCAACGATAAAATAATGGTCATTACAGGTCCAAATATGGCGGGTAAAAGCACGTACATCCGCCAAATAGCGCTTCTCGTCCTTATGGCACAGATGGGGAGTTTTATTCCCGCAAGAGAAGCTGTAATTGGAACTGTGGATAGAATCTTTACACGAGTAGGCGCCTCGGACGAACTTTCAAGAGGACAAAGCACATTCATGGTAGAAATGAACGAAACATCAAATATTCTCAATAATGCCACAGAGCGCAGTTTGATTATATTAGACGAGGTAGGACGCGGCACAAGCACGTTTGACGGTGTTAGTATTGCATGGGCAATCACAGAATATATCTATCAGCATATCAAAGCCCGTACCCTCTTTGCCACTCACTACCACGAACTTACTGAGTTGTCTATACTCTTTCCAGGAATCAAAAATTACAACATTGCCGTCAAAGAGTGGGGAGACGAAATCATCTTTTTACGAAAAATTGTAGAAGGCGGAACGGATAAAAGTTATGGGATCCATGTTGCACGTCTTGCAGGAATACCCAAAGAGGTCATCCAAAGGGCGCGCATTATCCTGAATAATCTGGAAGCTGCGACTCTGGATGTAAACGGAAAACCAAAATTTGCGCCCATGAAATCAGCTCAGGATAAAAAGCAAACTGCTCAATTAAAACTCTTCGTATCAAAACAAGATATGGTGATTGAAGAAATTAAGAAGCTTGATACAACCAAGATATCGCCTATTGATGCGCTTAATAAACTTGACGAGTTGAAGAAGAAGCTTGAGGATGATAGCGAATTATAACCTCAAGATTTTCAAAGCAACTCTTATTTATGACGTTTACTATAGCTTTATGACGCTCCATTAGGAGCGAACTCGTCAATACTATTATTTTGTTGGGTTCGCTCATGCCAGCCGACAAGCGGGTCGCTTAACCAATCCTACAGAACTTTTCAATTTTGTCTTTAGTCTCGTAGGTTGGATTGATGAACGAAACCCAACTTTTCCGCGGACGCTACGAATGTTTGGCGTTGGGTTTCGCACACTCTCTACCAAACCTATACGTCTTTTCCGTTCGAGCGACTCTCGATTATCTTTATATGAACCCGCACCTCCTTGAATTAAAAGAATGGAAGATTTAGCATGAGAGCCGTATTTCTTATGCATAATAAACTCTTGCGGGTTCACGTTTGCAACGTGAATCCGAATTTTTATACTCGTGCAGGTAGATTAACATATACAATCTTTGTTGTGTTTTGTGCACATCAAATTAAGGGTTCAGATTGCAAATCTGAACCCGCAAAGGGTCTCTGCTCCGGAGACATACGGCGAAGCGCTTGAATGTACAGCCTGTGATTTGGGCGTTTTTTGATATTCATAAATAGCTCGTAGACTAGTAAAGGATTTTGCTCACGCTTTACTCAAATGCACATTTTGTAAATTTCTCTTTATCATATATTTCTGCAAGTTCAAAATTTAATCCAGGATGCTATTGATTTCAGCCAACTTCAGGCCTGAAAGGCTGTTAGTATATAGCAGGGGGTAAAGCCCCCTGAACGCAATAAACAGAAAAATATTTAGCCCCAAAGGGGCGAAAGAAAATCATCACCAATCATTTCCAGATATAATTTTCATCATATTCAACACCATATTTGTTAAGCATATCAATAAATTCCTCTTGAAATGATCGTTTCCGATGATGGTTTTGTTGGTTTCGAATATATTGAATTACCATGCTTTCTAATGACTTGCTTACCGAAAAAGCCCCATAGCCATCCTGCCATCCAAAATTATTTTTATCCGGAAAGGTAGTATGAATCCATTTCGAAGAATTTGCTTTAACAATTTCCATAAATTTTGATACAGAAACGATTTTGGGTATATAGGCATAAAAATGGATATGTTCTGGCATGGCATTGATTTCAATGAGGGTTCCACCAAGTTCTTTGATTATTCCACCAATATATGTGTACAGCCTGTCATTGATAGTATTATCTATCAATGGTATTCTGTTTTTCGTGCTAAATACAAAATGAATTCCCAGAAATGTAAATGTGCCAGCCAAATGAAATTCCTTTTTTCTTTCGCCCCTTTGGGGGCTGGTTTGTTTTTATTCCTCTTCGCCCAGGGGCTTCACCCCTGGCTATACCCTTTCTGCCCTTCGGGCATAATAACTTAGCTCGCTTGTGTTCTACCCAACCTTATAAAGATATTGCAGGTTCACGTTTGCAACGTGAATCCGAATTTTCATACTCGTGCAGGTAGATTAACATATACAATCTTTGTTGTGTTTTGTGCACATCAAATTAAGGGTTCAGATTGCAAATCTAAACCCGCAAAGGGTCCCGTAGCCATACTCTCTGGTATATCGCTCATAAATTATTTTGAGCAATTTTTCTTCCATTTCCTTGGTGATTTTCTTCGTGATCACAAAGACTCCTAACGCTTGGCATCAGCCGCACCGCGCTTTTCCAGGCGTCGGCTTGCATGCCCTGGTTAGGCGAAGGTGCACTGCTTCCTTGCCTTCCCTCTCTTCGGAGTACTAGGCTTTTCTCTGGATCAGGTCTGGAGGCATGGGCTTTTCCTCATCTTTTCGCCCGGCGGTA
>MHXP01000004.1:0-2411 GCA_001824485.1 Planctomycetes bacterium GWA2_39_15
CTTGCCTCAATTAAAGCCAGGTTAGGATAGCCCATGAAACGTTCTCTATCAATAACAGGATTTTTCATCATATCTCTGATGATCCTTGCGGGCTGCCATTCCGCGCAGCACACAGAATTTATTAACAAAAAAGTTCCAAATCAACTGGAAACCTCATTGATAAACGATATCCAGGACGGACGGCTTGACATGCCATTTGATCATGCCTGCCTTATTGCATCTGGTGTAAACACTGATAAAAACGTGAAATCGTATCTGACAAAGATCGACACCCTCATCTCTCGAATCAATCGGGAAGCATACATCAATAATACAACAGACCCTTTAACTAAGGCACAGTTAATATTCGACTGGTTACAAAGAAATGCTAATGAAGGGACATACAATGATTGTTATGATATCAGAGATACGCTCAATCTCAAGGTAGGAAACTGCCTTTCATATGCAATTCGATATACCATCATTTGCAACCACTTTGGCATAGACATAAAAAATATCTTTATTCCAGGCCATATTTATAATATGCTCCTAGTTAAAGAACAGAAACACTACTTTGAACATACCCATAGCGACGGCATTGTTAAAAATAGTGACAGGGACAATCCTCAAAAGAAGATTATGAACAATTTAGAACTTATTGCAGAGATATTTTTATATAAGGCCCGCAATGCAAATGACGAGATGAAGCATGAAAAATCAATGAAATACTGTCAACAGGCATTGATGTGTAATCCCCACGATAACCGTCCTGTTATCTTACTCCTGGATAATTACATTGCAAAGAGGCGCTACGAAGAGGCATTTCGATACCTGAATGATTATATCACCCATCATCCCGATAACAAAAATTCCTTTAAAAATACCTACACCCTCTTACAAAGATTATGTAAAAAAGGAGATAATAGACTTTAAATAATTAGGCCTTCGGCGACTATTTCTATTTGCATGTAGGGGTAATTCATGAATTACCCCTACCAGACTCGTCCTCGTGTAAACGGGGATTGAAATTCCAGAACATGAATATATCATGAACAGGCTTAGACAGGATTAACTGGATAGTATAGGAATTTTCATTTTATTTAAGCGGATGATATGGCATAAGTGATGAAAAATCCCCCTTAGTAAAGGGGGCAAGGGGGTTGTAAACTTGTCCTCATGAAAATGGGGAATAGCCTAGAAAAAACACAACCCCCTGAATCCCCCTTTTTTAAGGGGGACTTAAACGGAATAACTTGATTTACATTTTGTCCCGGTATTTAGTACATCCTGTTTTATCCTGTAAATCCTGTCAAAAAAGAAAATTCGTAAACTTAGAGGAGGAATGATTGTGTCTACTTATAAATTCGTGGCAAAAGATTTAATGACGGAAAAGGTGGTCTGTGTCCATCCGGATACACGTATCCCTTCACTCATAAAAATCCTGATCAAAAACCATATTAACGGTGCACCCGTCGTGGATAAAGATGGAAAACTCGTTGGCGTCGTTTCAAAGACTGATATTGTTGAATACGATGAAAAAACAAGCAAAAAACGAGGTCTCAGCAATAAAAAATCATTTTATAGCGACACCAATGGAAAACAAAAAAAAACCTTTGATAAAATATCAAAAGCAAAAGGTTTTGGAAAAACGGTGGTAAAAGATATCATGACTTCCCACGTCATTACTGCACAGGCGGATGATACGATAGACCGTCTAGCAAAGATCATGTATGACAAAAATATTCACAGGATTATTATCCAAGATAAAGGCCAGGTTGTGGGAGTTGTGAGTACCCTCGATATCCTCAACGCCGTAAGCACTATGGGCTATGGCAGCAGCGCCTTTGTTACTGAAGAGGCAATCCTGGATTTGCAGGAACGACTGGAAGCAGCAGAAATGTCCATCCAATCCTTACGTGATATTTTAAGCAAAATCCATGGCGAAAAATGAATTAGGCTGCCTGCGGCAGCGACTTTTAAGCTCCCCTCTAGAAAGAGGGGCCGGGGGTGTGTTGCGGTAAACCTACACACCCCTTTATCCCCTCTTTTTAGAGGGGAATCACAAAAGATTGAAATTCCTGTACATTGAATTATGAACAAAATATCCCTCTTATTTTTAAGCGTTCTCCTGTGCCTCGTTCTTGCCGTGGTTACTTATTTGTCCACAGAATCTATGAGTGCAGGGAAAACACACCACAGCATCGAAAATAACTTTCAGCAAGTGGTGCATGGTGTGGGCTTGGGGGCTACAACAAAGCCAACGTGGTGTTACATCAACTTCGACCCAAGGATTGATCCGCGATGTCCTTGCATCGAATGGCCCATACCCGGCGGTTACTGCTACTGCCCTGATCATACAGGGACAGTTTCCTATATATCTGGAAATATTGAAATGGGAGCGGCTATTGAAATCATCAGAAACCGTTAAACAC
>MHXP01000004.1:2511-2999 GCA_001824485.1 Planctomycetes bacterium GWA2_39_15
ATTGACAAAGCTGCTTCAACTCTTTTGATAATCTGAGAAAGATGCTTGTCGCATTTCAGTTTTTCTAGTATTTGTTTTCTCCCCAAGCTCACAGTACTATAGTCTACCCCCATCATTTCTCCTATCTCAGTTCCGCTTAGTCCACCAACCCGATATAACAAGTCCATAGCTATTTGCCTTATTATACCCCGTTCCTTTTTTATTTCATCAAAACTCTTATTCGTCTCTTTGCAGAGTGCATCAATGATTGCTTCTTTTGCGGTATATCTTTTTAACCGATGTACCGCTGGAATCTCACGGGATTTCGCTGGTAAATATTTGTCTTTCACCCAGTTGATAAACGTATCGCTCCCCGCTATGCTTCCTCCGCTCACCTTTCCTTTTATATCAATACCTGTCGGTAAATCATTACCGATAGCCTCCCAATACAATCTCCTTCCTTTTTTGTTGTCCTCTCCATATGACTCAAGTATCCTGGCATAATCAAT
>MHXP01000004.1:3079-5912 GCA_001824485.1 Planctomycetes bacterium GWA2_39_15
TTCCTTCCTGCTTTGTTCTAACCGGGTTTAAATGGATATATCGGGATAAAATATGCAGATAACTTTTCTTTTCCACGAGAATACTCTTGTTATGTCTTCTATTGTAATGAGATGTGTAGTTCATATTGTATTCGTAATGGTCTTTGCCATTCCAAAATCATATCAGATACAAACTATTTGTCAATTATAAAGATTTGACCCCTTCCCAGACCCAAATCAAGATGCGACCCCCGACCTATACCCCTGTCAGACGAAAGGGACATAAACAGATAGGCAAAACCTAAACCACTACGCCAATTCCCGACTCTACCTGCCCACACCCCTGAGTTACTGTCCGATCTCCAAGAATTCCGCCCATTGGTTACGCTCTGTTCGTAATGTCTCGGCCAAGCATGTCAGATTTACCCAAAGTGGAACGGATAATAGTTCACTCCGAAGTAACGTTGTCACCGAATTGCGAAGCTGGTCAAGCGTGGAGGCTGGATATACAAGCCGAAGGGACTCTGGTGCATCAACCTCCTGCAAATTTGGCTCAAGCTTAGAGCTGTGTACCTCTACTTTGGAAATTCCAATAAATTCTGGTTTTCCACCACGACGGACCCAGCGAAAAAAACCAAGAATAGCCGTTCGCATTGCCACGTCCTTTAACACCGACTTCAGCGGATGAGACTCCTCGCGAAATTCGCGTTCCATAGCGCGGGATATAAGATCTTTCAATAATCTTTCATCTGATAGGTCTGTCCAATCTGACCAATCGCACGACCCAGATCCGGTAGGAGCAAGAAGGTCTCGAGACTGTTGAGCAGCACCTGATTGACGCCATAAAACAAGCTGACCATCGTTAGTATGTATGACGGTACTTATCCCAATATGGTTACCCATCATTGACTCACAAACACGCTTCAGCAAGAGCGGGTTGGCTTCGCTGTATGCGGGGAAAGTGCTCCGATCCTCGATAGAGAATCATGGGACGAGATCCCCCGGACTCCAAAATGCGCGTCACAAGTTCATTCGTGAGAAAAGAATGGAAATAACTGCCCTGATAAATCCAAATGGCCTCTTGGGATGGAAACAAATCCTGACCTAGGCATGCCTTTGCTTCGTTGACAAAACGTCGTGGGGGATCTGCACGCCATGATTGCCTGTACTGACAGCGGAGTGCATCCTCCAATATTTCCGAATTTCTCCGCAGTTTTTCAGTAATGGGATTCAGCAATTCTTGATTCTCCTGTAAGGTCACATCGTGACAGCGCAGAAATGAGTCCACTGCCGAAGAACGTACCACGTATTCATTTAAACGATAGGGTACCGCGACAATTTGGTAGCCTTGATCTTCATAGTCCAGGGTCAGCCGTAAACTTAATAGCAGTTGAGGAGATCTATCATCCGCCTTAAGGCTTGCATGTGGAGAAGTAAACCATCGTATGGTCAAGGAGAAAGCGTCCTTACCTAGGCCCAAGAGACCTACAATCACCGCTACCCAAGCACCAGAGATTAGATCCCCGATCCAAAGTACCCCTCCAGCAATGAGCACCGCGGCGGAAACTCCGACCAACGTAATGCTTGGTGGTCGTAATGTACAAATCGTGAACGAATTCACATCCCACCAGCTCTGCAAACGGTCATTCATTTGTCAAATGCCTCTTTAAATTTAGGCTACGTCAGCGTCTAAATTTATATTAGAGTACCCAATTATTACGTTACTTTACATCATTTGTGAAAATTATTGTCTCACTATATGGCCTAAAAGCTACCACTTATTATTTTATTTTTCAAGTATAATCAAGTTTGTTTTCTGCCTTTTTATTGTACAAGTTGCGGCTTTTTTTCGGGTTCGGGGATTGTCGGGGCAAGAATCCGTTTTAGACCCGCTCCTTTGGCGGCGTCCATGACTTCTATGATGACACCATACGACACATTCTTGTCCGCCCGCATAATGAGGGTCTTGTCGTCCTGTTTGGGAAAGGCGTTCTTTAATACCGAAACAAGGTCATTTCTTTCAACGGGTTTATTCTGGAAGAAGAACTTGCCATCCTGGGAAATCGTTAAGACACGTTCTTCAAGCTTGCTAGTGGAGGCATATTTGGTGGAGGGGAGTTCCAGTTTGATGTTTGGCTGCTCTATGAAACTCGAGGTAACCAGAAAAAACAAGAGTATCAGGAACAGCATATCCACCATCGGGGTGAGGTTGATGATTGATTTTGTAATACGTTTTTCTCTGAATCGCATAGTCTTATTTAAATTTATGTTCAGTAATTTTAATCTTGTAGGGGTAATTCATGAATTACCCCTACATACAAATAGAAATAGTTTCCGAATGCCTATTTAAATTTATAAATAGTCTATGGAAGACTTTCCCTTCATTCCCTCCTTGCGAAGGAGGACATTGAAAAGGCATTTATCTCACCTCCCCTAATCCCCTCTTTGCGAAGGAGGGGAAAGAGGGGTGGTTATAAGTTCAAAAGGGTAATTACTACTTTTTATCAAATCCTTTAGCCGGATAAAGTTTATTCAAGATGTGCATGGAGTATTCTTCCATTTCAAGGACAAAGGTATCCACTTTTTTGTCGAAATAGCTATAAGCGACCAGGGTTGGAATTGCAATAAAGAGACCAAATACCGTGGTTCTGATGGCCTCTGCAAGCCCGCCGGAAAAGGCCTTGGCCTGACCCAGACCCAGTTCCGATATAATTCCAAAGATATTTTCCAGTCCCAATACCGTTCCCAGCAGTCCTAATAAAGGAGCTACTGCGGTAATGATTTCCAGAACCAGAAGCCTCTTTTCAAGCGCCTTCGTTTCCTGTCGGCCAGCGGCTTGAATATCAATAAATTT
>MHXP01000005.1 GCA_001824485.1 Planctomycetes bacterium GWA2_39_15
ATTCTTTAAAGATTTGATATTTTTAGCAAAAAAATGTAGCGCTGATCCCTTGTGGTCGGCCAATGGCGGGGGATAAACCACCCGCGCTACGGATTTCGGCTCGTTCGGGTTAGGATATGAGATTGGACTTTAAGGGCATTCCCCTCCCCTTTTGAGTATCTTCAAGGGTAATTTCACAATTGACAGAAGACCGTACGGATGCTATAAGATAACAAAAATTATACATGGACAGTTTATTAATTAAATCAACAACACACGAAAAAAGGAGGTAAAATGAAGGCATTTAAATATATTCTTTTAACGTCTGTTTTTGTATTCCTTTCATTTATTACAGCAATGTCTTTGTTCGCTGGCGTCGGTGAACACAATGCTTCTGACCATTGGGATTACGAAGGTGAAGGTGGTCCAGAACACTGGGGTGAGCTAAAACGCGAATATTGCAAGTGCAAGACTGGAGATATGCAATCACCGATCGGTATTTCCGTAACTGAAAAAGCCAAAATGGATGATATAATCTTTCATTACTACCCAACCCCTTTAAAAATCATAAATAACGGTCATACAATTCAGGTCAATTATGATAGAGGAAGTTCAATATCTATCGGTCACAGGAGGTTTGAACTTATACAATTTCACTTTCATACGCCGAGTGAACATATAATACATGGAAAATCTTATGATATGGAAGCACATTTAGTACATAAGGGAGAGCATGGAGAATTGGCGGTTATTGCCGTGCTCATTGAGGAAGGCAAAGAAAATGCATTCATAAAAACCCTGTGGAGTAACATTCCAAAAGAAGTGGGTAAAGAGCATATTGTCTCTGATGTAAGGATATATGCAAGTCAACTCCTTCCGAAGAATACCATAGGATATTATAACTATACTGGTTCGCTTACCACCCCACCTTGCAGTGAAATTGTGAATTGGTTTATCTTAAAGTCGCCGATTGAGGTGTCGAAAGCAGGGTTGGGTAAATTTACTTCAATATTTAAGCATGACGCAAGACCAATTCAACCTGTTCATGGTCGAGTCGTCAAGGAGAGTAAGTAATTTCTGCTTCTGGAATCTTCTTTTATTCAATTAAAATGGCCAAGTTAAAACTCGATTTGCATGAAATCTGTAAAAAAGGACAGTTAATAGAGAACGAACTCAATCGAGTTATTACTGAGGCCGTTGAGAAAAGGATCGCTATCGTGGAAATTATTCCCGGAAAGGGAAGCGGACAATTGAAAAAGACCGTCTTACGTTTTCTCAACCGGCCTGAGATAAAAAAGCTTTATCATCGCATAGACAAAGACAGCGTAAATTTTGGAAGGCTGTTTGTGCGTTTTAAACATTGACAACTGTGCGCAATAACGGTCAGAAGCAAAAGGCAGAAACCTCTGTTATCCGCGAATATTCAGGCCTCGCTCCTACGTATGACATCCGATGGGCATCTTATATTACAGCAACATTAGGTGAAACGCTGAAACGATTGGATATTAAACCATCCGACAGGGTGCTGGATATAGGATGCGGTATCGGTTCATTACTCCGGGCAATTTCCCAAAACAATTGGTTATGGGGCATGATGACGGCAAAGGCTCAAGCCCACCCTGCCTGTTAATCGTCTGGAATATGATTTTCAAATCATCAAATTGTGTTTGACACATCATTGAAAAGTGTGATAATTTGACTTTTACAATTTGTAAATTATTTACATCTTTATAAACATTGAAAGGTGAGTCAACTATGCCGGTAAAAAAATACCTGTTCGTGACAGGTACTATAATCGCAGTTGTCATATTTTGTTCCTGGTCATCATGGGCATCCTCTCCAACTAACCAAAAGCCCGTGCTTTTACACTCCACAAACGAATTACTTGACGTATCAGAACAAAAAAACACATCTCCTGGTACTGGAACGATAGTCGGCAAGATTAGCAATACTGATGGATTGTCACTTTCTGATATAACCATCAGCATTCAGTCTCTTACAGAGGAAACGGCTTACGGGTCTGCATTTGAAGACGTAGCTACTACAGATAAGAAAGGAAAGTTTAAGATAACCGGTCTGACACCTGGTAAATATATTGTCAGGGCTACTCCTTCATCTGATGAATTTTACCTACCTAACGACAAATTCAACGTAACAGTAAAATCAAAAAAGACCAGGAACGTCAAAATAAAACTCTCTGCAGCATCACATGCCGATTCTGAATATGTTGGCAGTATGGTATGTTTAAGCTGCCACCCTCAACGAAAGGATTGGAAAGATACCGCACACGCAAAAACCATTAGCACGCCAACGTCTGAGACAGTTGTTGCTCCATTCAATGGAGATACCATCACCACAAGTGACGGCAAAGTAAAATTTATACCTTTTGTAGAAAATAATGAATATAAAGTTACACTCTATGATTTAACTGATGAGTCCATTTCCGTTACCTATACTATCGCCAGAACTCACGGCGGCGTGGCACTAGCGGGGAAACAGAGATACCAGGTAAAGATTGGAAACAGTCATTATATATTACCTATTCAGTATAATAACCGTAATGTTGACGAAAACAATCCCAATGCTGCATGGGTTTCATACAATCCAAGCAATTGGTATACTAGCGATAACACTTTAATAGCCACTGATGCAGATACACCCCCTGATAAGAGCAAATCCTTTGAACAAAATTGCGAAGGTTGCCACGCTACTGGCCTGAGCATAACAAAAAATGATGACGGAGAGTTTGTTTCAGGTTCTAAAGAATTAGGTATTTCCTGTGAAAGCTGTCATGGGCCTGGTGGACTGCACGTATCAGAAGGCGGCGGAAAGTCTCGTCATATCGTTAACCCTGCATACCTGGCCACAGACCGTGGCAATGAAGTTTGCGGCCAGTGTCATGTCAGGGTAAAAAACAAGACAGGTGAAAGCGGCGCTGACTTTGAAACAGAATATCCCTGTATCATTAACGGTGAAGAAATTACACCATTTATTCCAGGCAAAATCTTAGCAAATTATGTTGATGAAACAGGCTTGGATGGTAAACCCACGGCAGGCTATTGGAACGATAATGATACTGCCACTCTTGGTGAAAATGTCTCAGAAAATAATCATTCGCAAAAACATCACCAGCAATATCAGGATTTAACCAAGAGCCATCATTACAATTATGCCGGGCTTAAATGCTATACCTGTCACGAACCACACGGTTCAGGCGTGAGTGGCACGCCCCAATTATTACGGGAAAGCGATAACAATAAGCTTTGTATTAACTGTCATGGTGATCTCGCAAAAACTATGAAAAAGGACGATGGATTGCAAAACAAACATACCAAACATCTTTATAGTTCTACCGATATTGGGGGAAGCCGTTGCGCGGGCTGCCATATGCCTAAAACTGCCAAAAGCGCTGTAGATAATGATATTTCTTCTCACGTCTTTGACATTGTAAAGCCGTACACCAGCAAGGCCATGGAAGATGCCAACACTGCGGAAGGCAAGACAAATAGCCCCAGTACGGTTATTACCAATTCATGTTACGGCTGCCACTCAGACGAGGATACCGACTACAGCGTGGAAAGGTGGAATACGTGGGAGAAAGAGGAATAGCGAGGCATTCGTCATACTGATGAATAAGAGGATGTGGCCTTTTAAAATCGTGAGGTTCCTCTTCACACAACCCAACCTGCTTTTGCTAATATGCAACGATAAATATTGAAGAAGTTGTTCTCACCGTTTTCATCCTTTATGCATATCGAAACACCTCTAGCATTTCATCAACACGCAAACCGTTAAAAAAACCGATTCGTAAATAAATTTGCAAATTATATTTGACATATTGTAAAAGGCGTGGTAGTTTTTTATACTTTTACGTATTGTAAATTATTCATGGCTATTGAACATGAAAGTGGATTGTTTATATTGGCTAAAATCTTGTGAACATTGGGAGATACCTATTATTATTTATACAGCTTTCAGTGGTTACAAGAATAATTTCATGACATGGCTGGCTGAAGCATATATTATTAAATCCTCTGATTTGACTGAATTGAAAAATAAGATAAAGGAATTTACAGATAAAATCGAATAGAAAGGAGCGCATGTTATGTGTTATTATAATTTCATGAGAAATCTTTATGAAATGGCTGGAAGGAGATCGCTATGAATCGTATTTTACATACAGTGTTAGTGTTTACTTTTGTCGTATGTTTAAGTAGTGCTTATGTGAATAAGTCCCTATGGGCATCAAGCTGTTGTGGTAGTAAAGACGGCGGACATAGCAGCCACGAATCAGAAAAACCCCCCTTTTAAAACTTATTGCGATAATTACTATAATGCATAAATCTCCCAATAGATTCAAATATAACCTGCGCATCTTCAGGAAGGCATTTTTACCCTGGGCATTATCTTCTCCGAGACATTTGTGGTTAACGCTGAATCTCTTCTGGAAGATATGGAAGAAATATAAACTCAATCTCCATTTACAGAATCAGCTTGATTATCCCGTACCGCATTCCTTTGTTTTAAGCCTTACTTCGGAATGCAATCTCACTTGTGATCACTGTTATGCAAGGGTGTATAGTGAAACAAAGGTGTTGCCCAAAAAAGGGCTCGAAGGTATTCTGGAACAAGCCGGTTCGCTCGGCTGTTTCTTCTTTGTGCTTACAGGAGGTGAACCCATGCTGTACCCTGACCTGCTGGATATTTTAGGCAATCACAATGACAGTCTTTTTATCCTGATAACCAATGGAACAATGGTCTCTGATGATGCGGTAAAAAAGCTGTCTCGATCACCCAACATAATCCCTGTAATCAGTCTTGAAGGTGGTTTAGAAGATACCGATAAAAGGCGTGGTACAGGCACATACAATAGTATTATGAATGCCTTCGATAACCTTAAAAGCAATACAATACTTTACGGGTTTTCTATTACGGTAACCTCGGAGAATGTGGAACAACTTCAAAAGGAAGAGGTTTTCGAGGAAAAGTATCCTTACGGCGCCCGGCTAGGGTGTTTCATAGAATACATACCTACAGGGAGATCACCTAACCCACAACTATCGTTGCCATCTTCACAAAGAGCCTCTTTTCGACAATGGTTTTTACAACTGAAAGAACGGACAAATACCTATCTCATTCACTTCCCAGGGGACGAGGAGCTTATGGACAATTGCAGTGAGGCGGGAAAGGGATTTATTCATATTAATCCGGAAGGATATATAGAATCATGCGCCTTGATACCCTCAAGCAAGTACAACGTAACGGAAATGCCGCTTGAGGTGTGTTTAAATAATTTATACAGAGACAACCAGCAATGCGCTCATTTATATGAATCACTTGAACACCACCCGTGTATGAGCCATAGACAAGATTTATGTTGCAACGTCTCTGACCGATAACATGGTGTAACTACAAAGGAAAGGTGAAAAGAATTTTTGATTTTAGACTTCGTCGTGAGCTCAGTCGAACGATTTACAATTTGAGATTTACCTCCCCCTGTTCCCCTCTAGAGCAGGGATTTTCTGGGCGGTATTAATTTGACTATTGTTACAAACAGAGAGGTGTAAATAAACATTATTTAAAACGGAAATCAAGTTTA
>MHXP01000006.1 GCA_001824485.1 Planctomycetes bacterium GWA2_39_15
CCTTGTTCTGAAATAAATTCGGAACAAGGCTTTTTTTATTACATAAAATGGCGAGGCCGACGGGACTCGAACCCGCCGTCTTAATTTTATAAGTCTTTGTTAAATAGCAACTTACAATTTTTCATAGTTCAAAAACACCGTCACCAATGTGTCACCAGATGTTTATTTAGTAGAAGTTCTAAAGTTCTTCCCATTTTGTTCTGTCAATGTCAATTTCTTTAAGAATTTGATTGAGAAGGTTTTCACTTATGTCCCTTTTGTGAGGATTTGGGATTCTGATTTTTAATTTCTCTTTAATCATGAATTGATGTTTTCCCCCGGAGTATGGTCCAGTAAAGTCAAGTTGTCGCATATAGCGAATCAAGTTTTTGCGTTTAATGGGACCGAATTTTGGCATCAAACTATTTCCTTAACGTTTAGGTCGATTCCGTTAATTATTGGAATAGTATGACCCCTTTTAATACCTAATAGAATCCATTCCTCCAAAACTTCTTTTAGTTCTTCCCGGCAAGCTTCTAGACTATCTGCATTTGCCCATACTCCCTGAAGGTCTTTGATTTTGCCAAAATATCCTTCATTATTGGGCAGAATCTCATAATGTGCTTTTTTCATAGCCGCGTTGATATAAGCTGTAAACATAAGTTATTTTCCTTTATAAAGAGGTTACGTTTGAAGTTTGTTTTCTTTAATACTTTTAACATGTTGGATGTGTTTATTTTTAGTTTTACGGTTAGAAGGTAGTTTATATGCAGTTATTCCTTCGATAATAGTAGAGACTTCTTTTTCAGTAAGGATTTTTTCAGTCTTGCTTTTTATGTATTTAGTATAACCTTTTAAGAATACGTTTTCAGGTATATTTGTTTTAAGTTCACAATCTCCGATAAACATAATAACAGAATGAAATTTTCCTTCTGGTATTTTAAGAATTTCTGAGATCGTCTTGATATGTTGATAATTTTGCCTTAAAGGATTTTGGAATGAATATTTTTTGCTGAAGAATACCTGAGTCCATTTAGTGTCTTTTTCGCTTCCATAGATCCAGCCATTCATGTTTTTTGTTTCGATGACAAAGATACCGTAAACAGAGATGATTATGTGGTCAATTTGTGTGGTTCCGCCGCCAGACTTGGGTAGAATAATGTTGTTAAATATATGGTAGGTATTTTTATCGAGATACCACCATTGCATAAGTTTAATAGTTAACTCACCGTCCCAGCCTTTATACCAGCTTTTAAAACTTTTTAGCAAAGACATTTTTCATAACCCTCCTTATAGCATTTCAAGCAGAGAACGTTATGCCGGTTTTGTTTTTTTTAAATTAACTTCATGGTGTTTTGTTTTTTTAAGGGAATCTTTCCAAACATCGCGTTTGATGAAATCGAGGAAATTTTTAGTAGTGGTTATTTTTGAATTGTCGTTGTTTCTGAGGATATCAATAAGTTTATCGACATATTTTTGTTCTTCAGGGGAATAGATTTTTTTCTCATCATAATTGCCTGTAAGAAGTTCTTCCATAGTCACGCCAAGTACTTTGGCCACTTCGTAAGCCTCATTAAGTTTAGGTATACAACCCTTCAAAATGCTGTTAATAATGCCTGTTTTTATTCCTTTAGCTCTTAATGAATAAGGTTTTCCAAATTTTTTTGTTAGTTCTAGGAAGTTGTCTTTTAGTGATTTATGCATATATGTTAATAAACTTATAAATTATTTATTTGACATATTAATAAACTTACGTATAATCCTTTTTAAATTAAAAGAGGCTATAGTGAACCTTTTTTAAAAAGCGGGGAAGGGTGTCTCTTGGCGGAGGCTCACCCTTCCCAACATTAATTAGCACACCTTTGTGGGGTGCGTATGCATAATACTAATAAAATTGGTGAAAATGTCAACCGAAAAAAGCTATTGAGGGTGTTGTTTATCCTGAATAGTTTTTTTCCATTCAGGTTCCACAGTAAGCTCGACGGGATCGTGAGAGTCTTTATCATGATGCTGTCGGGCTTTTTTTGTTCTTACAAAGCGGAAATAATGATTACCGGTATTTTTGGTAATGATTATTGTAGCGCTATTAAATGTTTGTGTGTGTTGATGTATCAGGTTTTTGATAGTTCAACACAAGTTGAAGTATTGGAAACTTGATGCTTCGACACATAATGAAATTTTACCGATTAAGGGGTAGCTAATGCCATTACTAGAGTCATTGCCTGGTGTTGATAGTGTTGATCGTAGTATGTGTGTTCAGTGTGGTAATAATGATGTGTGCAGTCTGTATGAGAGTTATACGGCATCGATGAGGGTTAATTGTGAGCATCGTACAGAAAAGGCAATAGTATATTATCCTGAACAACAAGCGTTGAATGGGGGGGTAGATTTTAAAGAAGATGAAGAAGGTGGTTTTAATGAATTTTCGATGGCTGTTTTGTCATGTGGTAGTAGGTGGATAAATGCAGAGTGTGAAGGAAATTCGGGTCATAGGTTTTTTATTGAGCTGCATTGTGGCAAAGAGTATTGCCCGAAATGTGGTTTAAAAGGTAGTAAGGTGCACAATAAGCGCGTTAAAAAAGCCATGCTTCGGTTAAACCATATTGAGAGATTTTCTACGTTAACGATAACGGTTCCAAAGGAATATTCTGAAATGTTTTTGGAACGTAGTAAGTTGGATAGTTTTTATAAGGCCGGTATAAGAGTGGCAAAAGAAATTGGTGAGGGTGGATTTGCAAGGATCCATTTTTTTGGAGATAAAAAAGAGACCTGGCTTGAGCTTCACCCTCATTTAAATCTTTTGATAGTTGATGGTGGTTATTTGGAATACGAGAAACTTGAGGATATAAAAAGGTCTGTGGGTAGGTCTTTCCGGGCGATAATAGGTAAGGATGTACCGGTTAATTTACATTATAAATTTTACAGAAAAGAGGGTGATGTTTGGCTTGATAGTAGGGGTAATAAGTGTAAGGGGAATATTCTTCGGCATAAGGTGAAGTATATAACAAGGGCGACTGTGGGTTACGAGAGAATAAAAGGGTTAGAGTATGGTTTAAAGGAAAGTTTGATTGAATTGTTGGAAGGTGATAAGGAAAGTCATAAAAGGATACTTTTAATGAGGTGGTTTGGGAGTATGAGTAATAATAAATACAAAAAAACAATAACAGAAAAGTTAGGCGTTGGGGCGTTGGATGGTGAAAGTGACAAGATGTTATGTCCGTGTTGTAATGAAGAGATGACTTTTAAGTTGGTTGATAGTTTTTTGGTGCCTCCAAAAGAACAAATGGAAGAAGTTTTTCCGGGTGTGTATAGAGTGCGAAAAGATACGAAAATGGTAGGTGAGGACTTTAAATCGGTTAAAGAAGGGGTGTCTAATGTGGGTATTAAGGGTAATTTTTTTAATGGTGGGTTTTAGTGTTATGTTAAGTGTGATTGGTTGTAAGGGGGTGCAGAAAAGAGAGGATTTAGGATTTGGAGATTTGGTAAATGCGCCTTTTGAAAGCGTGAGTGAGGTGGGTTTCAATGGAAGTGTTTCTGTTAATGATATCGTAGGTGGTTCAGATTCGAAAGATGTTGAGATTGGTAGGGGTGTAGAGATTGATGTTCAGGTTGATGGGCAATTTGAATTATTTGATGTAGTAAAGATGCTTTTGATTCAGTTTGGTTATTCGTTGACGTGTGCTTCAGAGGGTAAGGTTATGGTGTCTGTAGTTGGTAGTTATACAGAGGATGAAATAGTAACGATAGCAAAGGGAATTTGTGAAACTCTTGGGTACTCGTTGGTTATTGATGGCCGGATATGTACGATTGTGAGAGTTGATAAATCGAGGTCAGTGCCTGATTATGTAATGGCATTTAAAACGAAGTATGTTCTTTTAAATAAAGATTTATTGGGTGATATTCAATCAACGGGAGATTTAAAGGTTTTGGTATTTAAAGATATTGTTGTTGTTTATGGCTTGAAACAGCAGGTGTTGCGGATTGTTGAGTCATTAAAATTAATGGACATAGATTATTTGCGTGGTTGTTTTGTGAAGTTTGTGAGCTGCTTTGATGCGGAAAAGGTTATTTCTTTGATTTCGGGTATGTATGAGCTGGAAGGGGTGAAGGTTATAAAGGTTTCTGTTGATTTGGTTGTAGTGGTTACTCGTTCTTCTGATTATATGACGTACATATCGCGGATGATAAAGAGTCTGTCTTCTTATTCTACTATGTCTGAGGTTTATGTTTATAAGGCTAGGTATCGCGATGTTGATGAAATTAAGAGTTATATAGATACGATTGAGAAGGTAGATATGAAAGTTGATAAGGAATTGTCAGCTTTGTTTTTTAAATGTTCATATGATCGTTTTGTGGTTTTGAAAAAGTATTTAGTTTCTTTTGATGTATTGAGTAAACAAGTATTGATGCGGTTGTATATGGTTGATGTGAGAGGTACCAGGGATTCTGGTTTTGGATTGGATTGGTGGGTGGATGCAGGTTCTTTTAGTTTAGATAAAACAAGTTTTGGGTCTTTGATGTCAAGCGGGATTAGCGGGGTGTATAAAGTGGGGAATGTAAAGGCTTTTTTTAAGATGCTTGAAAAGGTGTTGGATGCAAGAGTGATAAATAAGCCGAGTGTATTTGTGAAATCTGGTCAGGAAGCGGAAATTAAATTTACTCGTAGTGTGCCTGTATTGACTTCTAAGGGGTCAGGTCAGTCTGTAGGGGTTGGTACAGGGATTATCCAGAACATTGAATATAAGGACGTTGGGGTAATCTTTAGAATTACTCCAGTGTGTGTTGGTAGTAATATCCTTATAGAGGTCTATGTTGAAAATTCGTTATTACAGAAGGATACAGGGGTTGAGAATAATCCTTTATTTCTCAAAGATTCGGTAAGAACTAATTTTACTGTGCGCGATGGTTCTTTTTGTGTTTTAGGAGGGATTAGGTATGACAATAATGAGGTTTCGGTAGATGGTGTGCCGTTTTTGAGTAGGATAAAATATTTAGGGTATTTATTTGGAGGGTTTAAAAGGTCTAATGAAAAAAGAGAAATGTTAGTGTGTTTGTATCCGAAAGTAGTAAGGGATGAATATGAGTTTGATCGGTTGAGTGAAAGTTTATTAGAGGGTATGAGATTTAATCAAAATTAGGGGGTGCAAAATGGCAAAGGAAATTAAGGGTGTTGTTTTGAAGGGTAAGTATCTCGGCTTTTATGAGATATCGGGTAAAGACGGGAAGAAGTATTTGTATGCACAGGTTCTTCAGGGTGATGGTGGTAGGTCGTCTATTGTTGATGTTAGGGTTAGGAATATTACCGTTTTGGAGGTTTATGAAGAAGGTTCTGAAATAGAGTTAAAGGTTAATATTCAGGAGTTGTTAACGAAGGACGGAAAGCCGTTTATTGTTGTGGATGCTGCTTAAGGGGGTGTGCTGTGGAGTTAGGTGAGACAATAGTTTTTTTAGTGCCTCAGATAATGCCGGACACGGTGGAGGGTTATCAGTATTTCAATTATTTTTTTGGAATACCGATGGCTTTTGCCGTGATAATAATTCCTTTAATGGTTCTGATCATGTTGGTGAACAGGTCTTGAAATGGAAGCAGTAGATTATAATTTTTTAATGGCATTGTCGGGGTTGTTGTGCGGAATAATGTTTTGTATGGCTATGATTTTAGCATTTAAATGAGAGGGGGTGATTACATTGTATAAGTGGTTTTGTCGGGGCGTGGTGTTTTATTTCTTGCCGTTGGTGTTAGGGTTTTTTGTTTGTGCTTCTTTGGCTCGGGCTTACGATATAAACGTTGATTTGACGACTCCGCAAGGGGCTTGTACTGCTAGTTATGTATTTAGTGGTTATGAGCCGGATAAGGCTATTGATAACGATTCTTTGACGTATTGGCTTGCGGCTTATGATGCTTTTGGTTGGTGGAAGTATGATTTTGGGACTGATAATGGAAATCCAATTGAATGTCCAATTGATAAAGTTGTTATCACAAAAGGGACTGGTGGTTCAGATGGAACGTTTGAAGTTTTGGGGTCAAATGATGATGTTTCTTATGATAGCTTGTTTAGTGGGACTATAGTAGCAACAAGTGAATTGGAAACTTTTACGTTTGTGAATAGTGTGAGTTATAGGTTTGTAAAATTGGTTATGTTTGTATCTTCAGGTTCGAGGGATATAAAGGAAATTGAGTTAATGGTAACAACTTTGTCGCCTACACCAACGCCCACGCCTGTGGCGAGTGTGATTTTTGGTAAGGTTGCTGACTTTTATCGGACTCCGTTGGAAGGTGTAGAGGTGATGGTTAATAAGGGTACTGAAACTGTGGGTGTGGTTGAATCTGATATGGATGGCTATTTTGTTGTTAGAAGCAGTGGGGTAGAGGAGTCGGATATTTTGGATTTTTCTTTTGTAAAGCCGAAATTTATTACGGTTAATACGTCTGTTATTGTTGGTGCTGTTTCAGTGGTTGAATGTCCTGATATGTTTTTACAGCGGGGAACAGGGACAGAGTATGCTTTAACTGTAATTGTAATGTCTGATGGTGAATTGGTTCCTGGTGCAAAGGTTCGTTTTAAAAGGGCTGGTTTTTATCCTTTTGTTTCTTATACGAATGGGTCTGGTACTTGTATTATTAATAGATTAAGGGATAAGCTTTATGGTTATGTGGTTACGTGTGATGGTTTTGTTAAGTTGAGGGGTACGAAGCAAGTGACCGTTAGTGAGGATTTGCCTTTGGAGTTGGTGGCAGAGTAGTTGTTTTAAAGGTTTTTTTTCGTGTGGTTGTTATTTTGTAGTTTTTTTTAATTTGGTGAGAGGGGGTGATTATAGTGTTTAGGCTGATTAAAAATGTTTGGGGAAGGGTAGGGGTTATTGTTAGTACAGGCGTTTTAGCTGTTGCTGTGGTGGTTGGCTATATGCAAGTGGCTAGTGCTGCAATTGATTTAACGGATTTTTCTCTTTCTCTAACTACCATTGAGATCTTAGTTCCGATTCTTCTTACTGGCGGGGCTGCTATGTGGGTAGTTCGTAAACTAATTAAGTCTACGAATAGGTCTTAGGTGCTTGGGTAAGGGACGTGGGTTTTGCTTGCGTCCCTTACTGTTTTGAAGGGGTCTGTTTATGTTGGTATTCGCTAAAGTTTTGGTAGATGTGCCTACAGTTATTGAGATTAATACATTAACTTTGGTTATGGTTTGTGTTGCATTTGTGATGTTGTGTTCGTTAATTTGGGTTGCGCGTAAGTCTATAAAAACAATAAATAGGTCTTGATTATGAAACAGGTTTTGTTTTGTGTTGGTGTTATATTAATTACAACTAAAGCGTATGCTGTAAGTAATAGGGATTTTAATAATACGTTTAATGATATGGTCTCTATGGTTGCTCAGTTGAATACGTGTTCGTATGGGTATTTGAGTTGTGTTGGTCAAACTTGTTCGGACAAGTTGCCGTTTGGATTAAGGATACAGGGCTGTCCTAGTGCTGGCTTGGTAACGCTTGATGTTAGTTATCATGTTGGTGAAACTAAGTATTATTTTATAGTTACGTGTGGTAATGCTTATTCAAATGGATTGGCCAGGGACGCCTTTATATATGCTGACAATGTGTTAATTTCGAAGCATTATGTGTCACCTAGTCAATATGCGAATAATTTTTCTGTTGATCCTGTATTTTCGTATTTAGGTAGTTTACCTGATGTAAATAATTTACCTTATGATTTGCCGCCTGCTGATGAATTCCCGGGTAATAGTATGTTGGTTAATGTCGAGACGTGTGGGGGTGTAGAAAATGGTTATAAGGCAGTATGGGTTGATTTGTGTGATGGTAGGGTTTTTTATACTGCTAAAGGAATATGTGATAATGGGGTGTATGGTTGTTATAATAGTCCTGATTTTTCTTCCTGTTTTTCGCCGACTCCGACTTTGACTCCCGAGCCATCGCCCACGCCTACGCCGACGGAATCACCTACGCCGACGGGTACGTCAACACCAATTTTAACACCTACGCCTTTTCCTTTGCCTACTGATCCGCCTCCAATATCTCAGGTTGGTACCATAACTGGAACGCTTGATTTAAACAACGGTAATATAAATGTTACGGTTAAAATGCCTGATCAAGAGCAGTTATCTCCTTATTTTAAAAGTGGACAAGCTGAAGAAAATAAAATTAATGAGATAGATGATGAAGTGGTATCTGATGAAGTTCCTGATGTTGGTCAAACTACTGAGTTGGAATACACTTGGCTTGATGATTTGCTTGGTGTTTTGTCTAATCATACGATTTTGAGTGTTATTAATGGTTCTCATATTGTGTCGTCAGGTGAGTTGTGTGAAATATCTTATGTTATTTGGGGTAAGACTATCACTTTTTCTTTTTGTGATTGGGAGTATTGGTTTGATTATTTAGGTTATTTTGTTTTTGCTTTTTCTTTGTATTATGCAGTTGTTATTGTCTTTTTAAAGGGGTCTTGATGTGGGTATTCTTCTGAAAATATTTCAATTGCTTGGGGCTAAGTTCACTAAAGATTTTGTTATTTTTTTGGCTTTGAAGGTGTTTTTGACGTCTTTGGTTTTGATATCTCTGCCTATTGCATTGACTTATTATGGTTCTACTTTTTTGACTGGTATTTATGACAGAGTTACTGATTATGCGTCTACTCAGTTGGGAAGTAGTTCTCTTGAAAGTGTTGTTTTGAATGTATCCGGTTTAACTGCTTTTTTGGTTAATCATTTGAAATTGGTTGATGCGTTTAATGTTATTATTACTGCGATTGGTCTTAGAGTCCTTTTGAATCTTATTCCTTTTTCAAAGGTTTAGTATGATAACTTTAATTGAAGGTCGTATAGGCTCTGGTAAGTCATATTTTGCAGTGAGAGATATCCTTTATCAGTATTTTACATTTGATTTAGATAAGGTTCAATGGATACCTCGAAGTGATATTGATGTTGAAATTTATTCAAATGTAGATGGTTTTTGGGTGGTTAAGAGTTTAGACGAAGAAATTAAAAAGGCCGGTGGGTTAGAGATTTTTTTTTCTGAGTCTTATCAAAAGAAATTTACCAAGTTAAAGCGTCATGTTTATGTAATTGATGAGGCCCAGAAGTCTACTTTGTTTCATAAAAAGTTTTATAATGCTGAAGTCTTTTATGTTTTTGAGTTTTCGCGACATTTAGGAATTGATTTTTTTTTGATTACTCAGGATTTGTGGAAGCTTTCTCCTGGTTTAGTTAATCTGCCTGAAATACATATAAAAGTACAGAGACGTTCTCTTGCTGTGTTTAGGAATTCTTTCACATATATGTATATGAGTGATAGAGATGTTTTAAAAAAGATGTCTCTTAAGAAGGATCCTAGAGTGTTTGCTGCTTATCGTTCTCAGCGGGTTGCTGTTCGTGATACTTTAAAAAGTTTTTCGCGTCGTTATATATTAATTTTTGGTTTATTGTTTTGTTCTGTTGCGGGTGGTTTTTATATGTTTACAAAATCTTTTTTTTGGACGATGGAGCGTTCTTCTAAGAATAAGAAGGTTGTTAACCATGTAGAGAAAGTTGAAAAAAAGATGTTAGCTGTGGTTGGTGATTATGTTTTTTATAATGTAGGTGGTAAAGTTTTAAAAGAGAAAAAGTAGAATTGCTGTTTGTGCAGTCGAGGGATAAGAGACGGCACAAACAGCAGTAAGTGAAAGATATCACTTTTTTTGTATACTAGATATTGTAAAACACAATATGTTGTATTTTACTTAGTGTAAAGGGGGTGTAAGATGGGGTTGACGAGTTTAGACGTGGTAAAAGTTTATTGTGATTTTTCAGTTGTGTATATTCAGGAAAAACTTGAAGAGTATGGTTATAAGGTAAAGCTGAGTATGGTTGCAAATATGTTACAGATTGTTTATTTGGAAGTAGAGTTGGAATGGGAAAAGACTGAAGAGGGTTTGAGTCAAAGTGTTGATGGAGGGCTTCTAGGGGTCTCTGGGGGTTTTTTACATGCCTGATGCCGTTTCCATATAGAACGGCATAATATAAAGCGTAGGGGTGCTTCTTGGGTTGATGTGGGGGTTGAGTAGTGAGAAGGTATAGAGCTATTTTAGGTTATATAATTTACAAAATTATCCTCTCTATTATAAAGGTGTTTATGAGATGGTTGAAATAGCAAATGAAATGGACTTGACAAATCCTGAGTTAATATTGTATTTTCTCCAGTGTGAAAGTGAGGAGAGAATGCAAGGAACGATAAGGGCAAAGGGCCATTGTCCGGTCTGTCGGAATAAGTTTATAGAAATAAAAAGGTTCGGTTACATTTGTTCAGCACATAAAACAGTTCCTAAGCGGTTTTTTGTAGACTTATTTTATAAAGGACTAAGAATCAGGGTCTTTTCAGATAAGCAGGGCCAGCCGATTGATACCTACCAGAGAGCTTCCGATTTATTGAATCATATCAACTACGAAATAAAAAACTATTCCTTTGATCCTACGAAATATGTTAAACAGCAGCTTGTAAAGTATTATGTGGCGAATTTACTGGAAAAGTTTTTAGAGTCTAAGATTGAAACCCTTGCTCCAAGTTATAAGAAGGATTATATGCGTTATACAAGAATTGCCCAAAGCTTCTTTGGGGCAATGGATGTGAGAGAACTGAGAAAGCTAGACCTTATAAATTATAAAGAACATTTGGAGAGAGATTTTGAATTTAGTGATAAGACTGTCAAAAACATATTTGATAATTTCAAGACCTTTCTCAGGTATCTCAGGAATGATATTGAGATAGTGGATACAATACCCTCGTTTCCTATTGTGGAGACAACACAGCCGGAAACGCATTGGTTATCGGCAGATGTTCAGCAAAAGGCGATAGAGTGCATACCTGAAGAGGATAAGCCTATAATAGCGTTTCTCATGTTGCATGGTTGCCGGCCTGGGGAAGCCAGGGCGTTGAAATGTAAAGATGTGAGTTTAGACAAGGGAACCATAACTATATCAGCTACATTTTCAAATGAAGTTTATAGAGAAAAGCGGAAAGGTAGAAATGTAAAGGATGTAACGATTCCGATACATTTAGAAATGTTTGAATTTATAAAAGGTCGAGTAGGAAACAACCTTCCGGGTGCTTTTGTGTTTATTAATTCAGTAACTGGTAGAAATTACTCAGAGGGTAAGTTGAGTAAGATATGGGAAAAAGTAAGGGAAGAAATAGGTTTGAGTAAGTCGATCAGGCTTTATGATGCGACAAGGCATAGTGTAGCCTCTCAATTAGTAAACAAGGGGGTCCCGATTCTTAGCGTATCGCGATTGCTTGGTCATAGTAATACAAAGATGACGGAAAGGTATGCTCACGTGGATTTAGAAAAGTTAAAATATGATATGAAAAATTTATCTTTAAAAGGTGAGACCGTCACTAAGCTGTCACCAGAAGCAAAAACTATTTTGTAGGTCTAATGATAGCAACGAGATAAAACGAGGCCGACGGGACTCGAACCCGCAACATCCAGATCGACAGTCTGGTACTCTAACC
>MHXP01000007.1:0-7121 GCA_001824485.1 Planctomycetes bacterium GWA2_39_15
ATCCTCGGCATAAAGTTGTATCCAGCCGCTATCACGTGCTGTCATAGAATCTTGTTGGTCATTCCAGATATTAATTGGGGCGGATACAGCACGATTAACGCAGGTCATAACCACGGGAAGCCGCATCCCGGCGATATTGAAAAGCACCTCGATCATGAGCAAAAATCCTTGAGATGTTGTGGCGGTATATGTCCTTGCACCTGTCGCACTAGCGCCCAGAACCACTGAAGCGGCGGAGTGTTCACTTTCTACATTGACGTATTCCGATTTAAGTTCACCGTCAGCCACCAACTCCGAAAGATGTTCAACTATATGGGTCTGTGGTGTTATAGGGTATGCCGAAATCACGTGCGGCCTGCAGACACCCACGGTCTTGGCTACTGCGATTGAGCCCTCAATAAATGTCGTACTCATTACTTCTCCTCCACTATCATTTCGATGTCGCTTGAGGAGCATTCCTCGGCACAAATCCCACAACCTTTACAGTACGTATAATCAACCGTGTATTTCTTTTTTTCTATCATGGTAACACAACCTTCGGGACAATAGATTTTACAAAGACCACAGCCAATACATTTTACCTGGTGAAATATTGGTTTATAATTCCTCCAACTCCCGGTTTGATTAGCCTTGCTGGTACCAGCCTTCGCAATAGCGCCTAAATCTAATCTCATAATGACTCCTTCTTAATAAAATCGAATGCCTTCAAAACGGCTGCAATATTCTTTTCTCCAACCGAACCTGGAAACTTATGCTGAATTGCCTTCCTAATACCATCTAAGCTGATTTCCCCTGTTGCTGCTGCAAACGCACCGAGAAGGGTCGTATTCATAATGGGTCGTCCAATCACTTCCATAGCAATTTCCATGGCGGGAATTGTCATTACTTTTACTTTTGTATTAATTCCTAATTCGGATACCTTTTTCTTTGAATTGATCAACAACAACCCGTTTTCTTGCAATCCATCCAGGACATTAACTACTTCTAATAAAGTAGGGTCTTGTACAATAACATAATTAGGTTTATACACCTGGCTTCGGATACGGATAGGTTTATCGCTGATTCTTACAAAAGCCTGAACTGGCGCCCCCATTCTTTCTGATCCAAACGATGGAAATGCCTGAGCATATTTCCCATCGCTATGGGCAGCGAAACCTAATAATTCTGCCGCTGTTACAGAGCCTTGACCCCCGCGTCCATGAACCCTTATTTCAATCAATGGATACATCCCTCCTGTTCATTTACACTTAAAATATGTAAAAACATGCCTCTGACGCTACGTTGTAGTTTTAATCATCGAGAATCAAGTTAAGTTCAAACCATAGTTTTTGCTTTTTATTATATGGTGTCTTTACTAAAATTCCTTATATGGTAACCACTTACCTTTCAAAGTGATAACCACGTAATCTGTTCCATCAACAACCTCTTTGTCAACGTTTAATTTAAAAGTAATGGCGCTCATTATTCCATCACCAAATAGTTCGTTGCATGCATCTCTGATAGCATCGCCATAAACTCCAATTACCTCGAAGAGTCTATACTCTAGAGGATCTGTGGTGCACGGGAATTGGTCTCTGACTGGACATGCAGTAAGAATAGACGCTGTTTCAGCATCTAACCCCAAAGCTTGTGCTACCTTTTGCGCTGCATCCGGATGTAGTCTAGCCTGTCCACGAAGTGCCGCTGCAATATATACTGGGCTTCTGCCTGTGATTTCGCTCAGATGCTTGAGGGTTATCCCTTTTTCTGCTCTTTTTGCCTGTATAGTTGTTACAGCCTTTGTTACTAATTCTGGGGGAAGAGCTATGCCTGGTCCAAGAGGTGTTCCCAGTATCCACTCTTTTTTTGTCTCTGCCGTTTCAGTCTTACCCTGATTGTCCGATGCTAAAGTCCATGTTACCTGAGTTTCCTGTCCATTAAGGGTAAAATTTTTGCCAAAAGCAAATATGCCAACGATAAAGAAAATAAGCAGTGTAAATTTTAAATTTTTTACCATAAAATTTCTCCTTTTCTATAAAACGTCTGTTATCTGAGTTACCACTAAAAGTTCTCTATTTCTCAATTAAGTGAGATTTTCCGTGTAAAATGATATTACATTTTTGTATTTGAACCTTAGAGACTCCATAGAAAAGAGGTATATTGTTTAAGGAAAATCAACTATATATTGCACAAAGATTAGTTGAAAATTCAACATTATGGTGTCTTTCTCAAAATTACCCGTGCCGGGCTGCCGTCACCGTCTTTAATTTTTAGTGGTAATGCGATCAACTCATAATTTCCTGCTTTTACATTACTCAAATCAAGTCCTTCGATGACGACGATGCCATTTCTTAAAAGTGTGTGATGTGTATCTGCACATTTACTCCCAAATTTCTCTACAGAAAGATAATCTATCCCCACTACCTTTACATTGCAATCAACCAGATATTCTGCAGCTTCTTTTGTAATATAAACAAAGTCTTTTTTAAATTCTGAAAGTTTCCAATAAGTAGAGTTAATAGTCTTAAAAATAACTCGTTTCTTATTTTTAAATTGTAATGTTTTTATATCCTCTAAATCAATCTTTTCCTTATTTTTTATGTCAAATACCGTTGCACTTCCTATAAGGCAATCTAAAGGGATTTGATCGATTTTGATACCATCCTCTTCAAAATGATATGGAGCATCAATATGGGTTCCACAGTGTGAGCCAAATTTTAATTCAGATACATTACAGGAGTTACCTTTAGAAATCAAGCGTGTTTTTTGAATGGATACAGTTGGGTCTGTAGGCCAGGTAATAAGCGTATTTGATATGGTAAGCGTAATATCGTAAAAATTCATTCCATGTTTCCGTATTTTCGTGTTTAAGTGGTTATATTTTCACTCTTTTTTGCGATTATTTCTAATAGGGCATGATGAAATACTTTGCCAGAAGTTGGTATTGAGGCGAGGAATGTTTTAATGTGGCTTATTGGAGGCTGTCGCACAACAATTCAGATGTCAGCGGGAAGTAAGGGTTGCAGCAAATCTTAGCATTTCATTTTTATTAATATCAGATGTAAGGCAGTATGTAACACCATCTTCTTCCCATAATACAGAGTTAAATCCTCGACAGTTTCCTAAATAAAATTCTTTGGGGCCAAATTGTGCCCTTTCAAGGTTTCTAAATGGGAAACTGCTATTGTGTATAATTTGTAGAGATAGTTTATTACCTCCTTTGTCAAATATAACACAGGGACTGTTTGTTCCAGATAGCCTGACAGGTATCCCGCCAACAACACGGATTTGCTCTGCATTAAGAAGTGGAGATGCGTTGCCAGGCTTAGAATTTACACTACTACCTATATATTTATTAACATTGCCAACAACAGAGGTCTCTTCATTAAATACAAGGTTGTCGTTTACTGCCACAACATGATTCTTGACGGCATTATCGACAATTGATATAGAGTTATCATTATAATGGTTGGTATAATAAAAAATGCCGCCTGCTATTGAAAGGAGAATTGATGCTGCTATAGCATAAGAACGGGTTGAAAATAACTTGCGTACTACTTTCTGCTCATGAACTATTTTTTTGGCTGGCTGGTCAACATTTTCCATATCAATGGAATCGAGGCTTTCGATAATCTTATTATAGAGGTATGGTGGAACCGTTGTATTCGTACAATATGCTTTTACCAAAGATCGAACACCTTTTTCAAATTCATATCTTTGGCGACACTCTTCACAGTTCTCAATATGCCTTTTAATTATAAGATACTGTGATTTATCAACTTCATTATCCATGAACTCATAAAGGTATTTAACAGCTTCTAAGCAAGACATTATTTCTCCCTCTTAATAAAACCTCTATCTTTTGCATACTCCCACAGCTTTTTTTGTAGTAATTTTCTGCCACGATTTAGTCTAGATTTTATAGTTCCAATTGGTACATTTGCAATTTCCGCAATTTCTTGGTATGACAATCCTTCAACATCTGAAAGTAAAATAGCTTCTCTATATTCAATAGACAAACTATCTATTGCCTGTTTTACATCATCTTCCATTAAGTTGCCAAGTTCGATATATTTACTTTCTAAAGTATCTGTTAATTCTCCAGAATCACTTTCCTGTTTATAAGATAAATTTGAATTAACCGATTCTACGTCTTCGTAAAGAATTTCGCTTGGTAAATTAACCGTTTTCCTATACTTATTTATAAAGGTATTCCGAAGGATTTTAAAGAGCCACGCCTTTATGTTTGTCCCTTTTTGGAACGTGTTGAAAAACCGATATGCCTTTAAATAAGTTTCCTGGACTAGGTCTTCAGCTTCCTCCTTATTGAATACCAGCCGTATTGCCATGCTATAGAGGGAATCAATATGTTCCATAGCAATTTCTTCAAATTCTTTCCTGCTGTTGTTTTCTTCCCTCATTGTCAGCAATTTCCTGATGGATGAAACAATAAAATATAGAATAAGGTTCCTGATTATTTAAAAATATTATATAAATTTGAATATGTTAATTCAAGAAAATATAGCGTTTATGAAAAAGGCAGACTTTTGATTGGGTAAATCTGTCGGATAACTGCGCAACGGAAGTGTTTGTAAGAATAAGAGTTAAGGCTCCACCGCAATGCCGTGGGAGGCTATCTTTTGGACCCGTATTTCACGGTGGTCTACCCCATGATAGCCTTGTACCTTTCTTCATTAAGAATTGTACGCCTACTAGCAAAGACGGGTTCCCAAAATGTTGTTATAGGTCCTTAAAAATCAATGCCTCGAAACACGTACATGGCAGAGCCTTGATTAAAAGTGGCGTTATAATAGCAATTTCTTTGTTCCTACGCAAGCAAAAAAAACGGTATCGAAATGGATTTTCTTGACATAATATATTGATAAGGTTAACATAGCCAACATGAAACTCGGAGCAAGTTATTTTGCAAATCGCATATTGCGTCATGTCCGTGAAGACATGAAAAAGATGATTGACGATGGATGTAATTTCGTCGTTCACACCATGAGCGAACATGATATTACATACCATTCTGGGACGATGGTTGATATTGTAAAGGCAAGCCATGATGTTGGATTGGAAGTTTTTCTTGATCCCTGGGGTGTGGGGCGTGTTTTTGGTGGGGAGTCCTTTTCAACTTTTGTAGAGGAGTATTCCAATTGCAGGCAACGATTAAACTTTCCTGAAGGTGAAATAAAAATAAACAAGGCGTGTTTAAATTCAAAGACGTTTAGAAACAAAATGAACGCATGGATTGAACTTGCAGCAAAAACGGGAACAGACGGCATATTCTGGGACGAACCGCATCTATTTTTTGGAGAGTTTACGTATCTATTTGGGAGTAAAAAGAGGGATATCTGGGGATGCACCTGCGAAGTATGCAATAATATTTTTAAAGAGAAATACGGCTATGAGATGCCAGTGGATTTTACGGATGATGTGAAGGCATTCCGTCAAATGACTATTGTTAATTTCCTTGAGTACCTTGCAAATGAGGCGTCTAAGAAGGGATTGAAGAATTCGGTATGTTTATTTCCAACTACCGATCCGAGGTATGGTATCTATGAATGGGAAAAGGTCGCTATGATTAAGAGTATGGATATCTTTGGAAGCGACCCTTATTGGTATGCCTATAAGCAAAACGTTACCGAGTTTGTAAGGAACGTCTCGAACGAGGTTCTTGCTCTTTCAAAAAAATATAGCAAGGAACCTCAGATATGGATACAAGGCTATAGGGTACCTGCAAACAGGGAAGAGGAGATTGTAACTGCCGTGGATGTGGCATATGACTCAGGAATTCGCAATATAGCCACGTGGAGTTTTGAAGGAACAGACTGTATGACCTATGTAAGATCTGAACGTCCTGAAGTTGTCTGGCAGAATGTTCGTAATGCATATTTAAAATATAAGAATAAATGAATGATAAAATAAAAGATTTTGCAAAACGATCACTACAGAATGATACTATAAGTCCTAACGATGCCTTTTATCTTATGCAGATTGAGGGAGATGCGGTCTATGATTTATTTTATTGGGCTAACCGGATACGTTTAAAGTATTTTGGCAATCATGTAAAGGCATGTTCCATCATCAGTGCAAAACAGGGACGTTGTTCAGAAGATTGCAGATTCTGCTCCCAGTCTGCTTATTATCATACCAGTGTAAAAGAATTCCCGCTCTTAAATACAAACAAGATGCTCGGTGCAGCCTTATGTGCTGAACGAATAGGCTCAAACACTATCGGTATTGTTACAAGCGGGCGTAGTATAAGCAACTCAAACGACCTTAATAATATTTGCAAAGCAATAAACGCAATCGCTAAAAATACGCATGTCCAACCACACGGTTCCTTTGGAATATTGACTAAAGAAATGGCAGAATCCTTAGTAAAAAGCGGCCTAAAAAGAATTAACCATAACTTAGAAACATCTGAGAGCTTTTTCCCAAACGTATGTTCAACGCACGCGTTTGCTGATCGAGTAAACACGATTCGTGTTGCAAAAGAATCCGGTTTAGAAATATGCAGTGGTGCAATTTTTGGTATTGGAGAAGGGATAAACGATCGTATTAATCTTGCATTTACGCTGAAAGACTTGGATGTCGATGTTGTTCCTCTCAATTTTCTACATCCTATACCAGGCACTCCTTTTGAAGACTGTACCCCCCTTACACCTATGGAGGCACTAAAAATTATTTCCGTGTTCCGATTTATTTTGCCTGATAAAGATATTAAGGTGGCAGGTGGGCGTGAAGTTAATTTACGTGATTTACAGTCATGGATGTTTTATGCAGGGGCCAATAGTACGATGATTGGAAACTACTTGACTACAAAAGGAAGAAAGGTTGAGGAGGATTTACAGATGATAAATGACCTGAAATTAGAACTAGAGGTATTATAAAAGAAGTATGTGTTGTTTAACTGTTTATAACTAAACTGCTTCATTTTCTTGTTCTTTTGAACGTGATGGTCCATGCGGATGTATTCTAAAAATAGTTTCTGATTTATAATCATTTAATATTCGATAAGTAATGAAATAACTAAAAGTATTTATATTGTTAAATATCTGATCCAGGAACAAGTGGGTAGCAAACCCTATAGTAGTAAAAGATAAAATGTAGTTGAAGTGGGTAAAATAACACAA
>MHXP01000007.1:7152-19151 GCA_001824485.1 Planctomycetes bacterium GWA2_39_15
TGAAAGTATAAATAAATTTTCTTTATTTCACCATTTTCCATGGCATACACAAACCTTTTAATATTAAATCCTCTACAACCATTTTTATAAAAATCCCATATATGATCAACATCTACCAACCAACCGACTAAAAAACATGCAATACTGGGAGAAATCAATTTTGTTGTTAGAAATGTAGCAACACCAACAATAATAGATACACTCAAATGACTTACTGGTTTCATAAATAATTTCCTTAGTATAGAAAAATAAATATCAGCTTTTTTAATTTTCCTCAAAAATTGAAAAGATTTTGTTACGAATCCAAAGAAAATGAAGAATAGAATTAATAAAAACCCGCATATAGTAAAGTGGTATAAGAGTAACGTGTATGCTGATGCATAAAAACTTAAATAAGGATTGGTTATAATAAATTCAGTAAAGGCTAAAAATGCTAAAACAAAAGCGTATCTTATTATATTATTGACTGCAAATAATCTGCTTCTGTGTCTATGTTCAAGTTTAATCCCAGTCTTTTAAATATTATCCATAAGGCAATATCTCGGATATAATTAGAGAAAAGGCATCTTTAAAAATCATTATAATTAATAATACGACACAAAATCAAGGAAACGTTTATTCAATGGGAATAGATTTTATTTTAGACGAATTAAAAGTATTAAAAGATCGTGCCTTGATGCGTGAATATAGGACTGTTGAAGATCAACAGGGTACGTACATTCAAATAAATGGAAAATCTTATCTCTCGTTTTGTTCAAATAACTACCTTGGACTTGCCAACCATCCAAAAATAAAGCAAGCCGCCATTGACGCTATTAATCAATACGGATGGGGCACAGGTGCATCTCGATTAGTTTCTGGGAATATGACACTTCACCAGGAACTTGAAAAGAAAATCGCAGAATTTAAATGCACAGAAGCTTCACTACTATTTCCAACGGGTTATATGGCTAATTTGGGAGCTATATGTGCCATTGTCTCAAAAGGGGACATTGTAATTGGGGACAAACTGAATCACGCAAGTATTGTTGACGGATGTCGTCAATCAGGCGCAACGTTCCGTATTTATCCCCACAATAATGCAAGCCAGTTAGAATCTTTATTACAAAGGTCATCCATATATCGCAGAAGGCTGATTGTTACCGATAGCTTGTTTAGTATGGATGGTGATACCGCTCCATTACCAGAGATTTTGAAAATTGCCAAAAGATACGATGCAATAATTATGATAGACGATGCCCACGCAACTGGTGTGTTTGGACAACATGGGAAAGGCATGATCGAACACTACGGTCTAGAAGGAAAGATTGATATTATTATGGGGTCTTTAAGCAAGGCCATTGGCAGTATCGGCGGGTTTATTGCAGGAAGTAAGCACCTCATAGAATTTCTGAAAAATAAGGCACGTTCTTTTATCTATACAACGGCACTGCCACCTGCCGTATGCGCCGCTTCGTTGGCAGGGTTGGCGCTTGTTCAGGAAGATACATCTCTTATTGATAAGTTATGGGAAAATATTGAATATTTAAAGTCTCGTTTATCAGAATTTACTAATAATGTTACAATTCAAAGTCCCATCATTCCTGTTATTGTTGGGTCAGCAGAAGATGCAGTCAATTTATCTAACAAACTATATCAAAATGGCATCTTAATCCCCGCAATTCGACCCCCTACCGTGCCTCCAGGCACTAGCCGACTACGCATTTCCTTGATGACTACCCATAGTAAAGATGATATAAACAGACTGATAGACGTATTGAAGAACGTTGGATTTTTAACTCATAAAAACATAAGTCATACTAAGAACAGTTATGCACAGACCGACGTGGGTTGAAATTGACTTAAATGCATTAAAACATAATTTGTTGGCTATAAAGAAACAGGTCGGCCAGCACGTAAAAATTATGGGCATCGTCAAGGCTGATGCCTATGGTCACGGCGACTATGAAGTAAGCAGGGTTTTGTTAAATAACAGCGTTGAGATGCTCGGTATAGCTATCCTTGAAGAAGGCATTATGTTAAGGGAAAAAGGCATAGAGTCGCCCCTGTTAATTCTAGGTGGTATCTTTGAAGAACAAATAGATGATGTTATTCAATATAATTTAACACCAACCGCTTACGATTTGAAACTCGCCGATATGTTATCAAAGAAAGCAAATTATTTTAACAAAGTTGTGAAAGTCCATGTGTATGTGGATACAGGTATGGGCAGCATTGGCGTTAGATATGACAAGGCTGTAGAATTTATAAGGTCTTTACAAGGCATGAAAAATCTCTCAATTGACGGTATATACACACACTTCTCATGTTCAGATGAGAAGGCATCGGAATACACACATTTACAGATAAAAAGATTTAGAGATGTACTTGTAGCACTGGATGCGATCAATGTATGTATTCCATTAAGACACATGGCAAACAGTGGGGCTATTATAAGTTATCCCGATGCTTATTTCAATATGGTTAGACCGGGTCTATCATTATATGGATTATATCCTTCAGAAGACATGCCAAAGACTATAAGTATCAAACCTGTTATGAGCTTTAAGACAAGGGCTATTCATATCAAAGATATGAAACCAGGTGACACTGTGAGCTATGGCAGGACGTATAAAATTACAAAACCTACCCGCGTTGCAACCCTCCCCCTGGGATACGACGATGGCTATAATCGGTTACTGTCGAATCAAGGAAAAGTTATTATAAAAGGCGTAAAGGTACCTATTGTAGGGCGTATTTGTATGGATCAGTGTTTTGTGGATGTGAGTGATATAAAAGATGTATCAGTTGGAGATGAGGTTGTATTGTACGGCAGTCAAGGCAAAGAGACGATATCCATAGAATCAATTGCCAAACAGTTAAATACGATTCCCTATGAGGTTACTTGTAGCATAAGCAAACGTGTACCAAGAATCCATATCAACCAAGAAAATTAATAAATACACCTTCTTCTACTTCTAATTTTAAAGTAAATTGAATATAATGATTAAATATTCTGGTGTGATACTTGGTTTTTTAATAATTGTTCTTATATTTGTTTTCAAACAATTTTTTAAGCAATTGATTGAAAATTTGTTTAAGAAATTTTTTGATTATTTGTCTGAGAAAAGGCATATTAAAAAAGTTTTTTTAGATATAATAAAACGTATACGTTTAGAAAGAATGGCGAACAGTTGGTTTTATCAACTTGAACAATTAAAGTTCCTTTTCGACAGTAATCCTAAATATTTAAAAAGACAAGAAAATAAATATTTCTATCAAAAGTGGCTAGAATCCCTTTTTTGCGAAGCTGGTGTGAATAGGGGGCATTGGTGGACTATCAGTAAAAGAAAAGATGGGTTAGCTCTGCTTAACCCATCCTTATTTGCATTTTCAGAAGGGAGTGATTTAAAAATTTGTTTAGCCCTAACTCCTTCCATAAATCTCCGTCATTTCCCTTAATATTTGTGTTAGTGCTGGCGTTAGTTGGTCAGGCAAAAGCCGCCACACCCAGTTGCCTTCGGTTGTAGCAGGACGGTTCATGCGGGCTTCTTCCCCAAGTCCGAGGATGTCCTGCATGGGGATTATTGTCAGGTTTGCAACGGACAGCATGGCCATCTTAATGAATTCCCAATTTATATTCTGTACAGAAACTTCCCGTCCTAAGTAGTGAAACAGATTTTCTCTCTCTTCCTTTGTGGCGTCCTTTTCAAACCAGCCTTTTGTGGTGTTATTGTCGTGCGTGC
Organism: Planctomycetes bacterium GWA2_39_15; assembly: GCA_001824485.1. Taxonomy (GTDB): domain Bacteria; phylum Planctomycetota; class Brocadiia; order Brocadiales; family Brocadiaceae; genus 2-12-FULL-39-13. The sequence goes on from MHXP01000007.1 coordinate 10,878, forward strand.
CTGTATAGATAATGCAGTCTTTTACGTGATTGTGCGGGGCATATGGGTTTGTGGAAATATTGCCACTAAAGGCAAATTGAAGCACCTTCATGCCCGGAAATTCAAAATGGCGCATGATTTCCCTTACATTGTCGGTAATGATACCAAGGTCTTCTGCAATAATGGGAAGATGGCTGAAACGTTTCCGGAGTGTTGTAAAAAAATCCTCTGCCGGCGCTTCCACCCATCGTCCGTTAATAGCCGTTTCCTCCCCCGAAGCGACTTCCCAGTATGCGACAAAACCGCGAAAGTGGTCTACTCGTATCATGTCAAATAGATTCAGATTGTGCTTAATTCTCTGAATCCACCAGTTATATCCAGTTTCTTTCAGTCGTTTCCATTGATAAACAGGATTGCCCCAGAGCTGCCCTGTCTTGCTGAAGTAATCGGGAGGCACGCCAGCTACAAAGGATGGCTGCTTGTTTTCGTTTAGTTTGAATAAGTCAGGATTTGCCCATACATCGGCGCTGTCGTAGCATACATATATGGGCATGTCGCCAATAATCTGAATGCCTTTATTGTTGCAGTATTTTTTGAAAGAAGTCCACTGCTGATAAAACACGTGTTGAAGGAATTTTTCCAATCCGATTCTATCTTGATGTTGTTCTTTGAGAATTTGAAGGGATTCTGGTTTTCTATCCCGTATTTCCCGAGGCCATTCGCTCCAGACCTGTCCGTGAAAATGCTCTTTCAGTACAACAAAGAGTGCATAATCCTCAAGCCAGTATGAATTCTCTAAACAGAATTTTTCATACCCATAATTGTTACTCCTGTTTTCTTTAAAACGTTCGTATGTCTTATAAAATAGCTTTTTTTTATATGGAGTGGCGTTCCGGTAGTCAACGCGTTCATTTAGGAGAGATGGAATGGATTCAATATCGTTTTTCTCAAGCAGACCGTTCTGAACTATAAGATCAGGGTTGATAAGCATTGTGTTGTTTGCAAAGGCAGACGGGCTATAGTAAGGAGAGCTGCCAAGCGCTGGGTCTGTGGGATTTAAAGGAAGTATCTGCCAGAAACCTTGTTTGGCCTTAGCAAGAAAATCGGCGAACCTGTATGCCCCTGCGCCAAGATCGCCGACTCCATATGGCGATGGCAACGATGTGATGTGTAACAGAACACCGCAACTTCTTTTTCTCATACTTTTACCATCGATGCGGAGTTATATTGTTGACTTAGATAATTCCTCATATCTTCCCTTTCTAAAGGGAGAAGGAGGGATTATACCCCCCGCTTCCCCTTTGGTTAAGCCACAATCAAAATATCATAATTTAATATAATAATACTTTACTAGAATAAACTAGTAGGAATTGCGATATACTGCAAAAGTTGTTTGATGGTGTTGGTGTTAACCACCCTGTTTTTTTGTATTGAAAGATGATTTATATTAAACGAGTTGTAATTCCCCAGATAACACTTTAGCCTCTTGTTTTCGTTCATCTGAACGAGTAAATCCTTGGTGTTAAAATACTTGCTAAGATTACCAAATGGTGAAATTTGTTTCACGAACATTGAAAGTGCGGGCATTAGGGGACTTTTGTCTGAGCACGAATCAATGTACTTATCAAGAGAAGTACAGTTCTCAGGTACTTCCGAAATTAGAAACCATTCTTTTGAAGAATTATTTTTAAAAAAACCTGCTGGAACAGGTACATTGATTCTTAGCGCAAATAAGGCGTTTGCATGCATCCATACCCGTGTAATATTGCGGGAATTCAGTTCGGCAGAGAAGTTCTCTGTGAAATGGAATATTTGAAATTGGTTTGTATAAATAATATCCCGGTCAGTTTTTTCAATAGTATCTAACAATTTTATCAGTGTTTCTATAAGGTAATTCTTCCTGTAATAGCCATAAAAATTGGCATTTTCAAAGACTCCAAATTTCCTGTTTTCGTTGACACATTGTTTCCAGAATTTTCTGGCATCTTTTTTCTGAATGCGGATGGTTACCCTTTCGATTTGCCTGGCTAGTCTTTTACAGTAGCTGAAATCGCCATCCGTGTAAGATAGCAGAAATCTGAGCCGTTCTGTATTTGTAAAATACCGTTTTGCGCGATTTAGCTTAGCCAGATACCAGACACGATGTTTTTCCCTTAAAGATATTGTTTGTATTGATACTCGTTCAAAATCAATTAAGATTAATTTTTCCCCAAAAATTTCATCATTATACACAAGAAAATTATCCAGTGAAAAATCGTCCTGCTTTATACCCCCCTCGTGTGCATCTTTTGCAAGTTTACCAAATTTCCTTAAAACATCCTTTCTCTCTTTAAGCGATGTGGTGCTTCTAAGGAATTCTCTTAAATTGCTAGAATGTTTGATTTTTCTAATGACTAAATAAGATTTTTTAGAAAGAAAGCCCTTTTGTTCTCCATAAGCGGCAGGTACCTCAACCGGAAAGCCTTTCATTGCTGCGATGTAAGTTGTTTTAAATTCGTTAAATGCCCGGGTTTGTTTAAAGAGATATTTTATTTTTTGAAATAAATGGGGATATTTGTATACTTTGACAAGATAAGTTTCTGTGTTATTTGTATGTGTTATTTCAAATTCCCCAATCACCTTGTACCGATCTTTTCTGAGGATTTTTAATAGGGTATTATTTGCAGTACCTTCAATTTGCTCAAGATACGGAATGAGAAAGGAATTTTGAGTATGAATAGTCCACTGAATGCGTCCAATTGTATTTGATATATATCCTTTAAACATTTTATATTTGTGTTATAATAAAAAACATACATTTTTAAAAGAAAATTTCACGAGAGTTTGCTCCGGTAGTATCAAAGTTGAATTCTGTAGAGCCTTATAACCACTCCTTCTTCCCCTCATTTGCTATGAGGATGAAAGGGGACTTCCCCATTTGGTGTTGAGCGATTGTATTCATGCGTTTATCAGTTTGAGAAAAATCGAATGAGTAAATTTATAACGAACGATTTAAAAACTGCCAGAGAAATTATACAAAAAGCTTTACGGCTAAAACAGTATGCACTACTCGAACCTGATGCCAAAGAATTAATTGGTGTATTCGGGATACCAACAACCAGGCATGTGGTTGCTTCTTCTGTTGAGGAAGCAATCCGGGCGTCTGGGTCCATTGGATACCCGGTTGTTCTGAAGATTATTTCGCCAGATATCAGTCATAAAACCGATGTAGGAGGCGTGAGGGTGGGGATAAAGGACGAGGAAGGCGTTAGGGTGGCATATGAAGAAATTATGAGAAATGTAAAAAATAGGGTGCCAGACGCAAGGATTAATGGAATTCTAGTTGAGGAGATGGCTGCGCCTTCAACGGAAGTCATTGTTGGCGGGCTTAGAGACCCTCAATTTGGTCCGGCTGTAATGTTTGGGCTCGGCGGTATTTTTGTAGAAATTTATAAAGACGTATCATTCCGTATTGCCCCGCTGGAGGAATACGAGGCACTGGATATGATTCACGAAATAAAAGGAGCTAAAGTCTTGAATGGGTATAGAAATACCGAAGCTCTTGATATTGCCACATTGGCTCAAACCATTTTAAAAGTATCAAATATCATGGTTTCTATAGAAGAAATGAAGGAAATAGACCTGAATCCAGTCCTTGTGTATCCAAAAGGTGTAAAGGCTGTGGATGCAAGGATTATTCTGAACCGGTTGTAGTATGTAGTTTTTAAAACTACAGATTTCTCAGATTACGCAGATAAATAAACATTCTCTCGTCAATTAATGGAGATCAAGTTTAGGTGAAACTAAAAGATACCGCATTTACAGTAAGAGCTGAACGTGCCATTCTTTTCAGAGTTATGCTTCCTGACGACTATGTGGATGGCGAAGAACCGTTGGAAGAGCTTCAGCGGCTGGCAGAAACTGCGGGCGCAAAAGTTGTCCACTCGATAGTCCAGAAAAGGGCAAGTATTGACCCTGTGTATTATATTGGAAAGGGGAAGGCCAATGAACTGGCTGAGATTTCAGAGGAATTGGATGTTGATGTGCTTATCTGTGATGACGACCTTAGTCCATCGCAAGTTAGAAATTTAGAAAAGGTAATTAACAAAAAGGTAATTGACAGAAGTGAATTAATTCTGGATATATTTGCCACTCGGGCAAAGACGTTCCAGGCTAAACTTCAGGTTGAACTGGCTCAATTAGAGTATACAAAGTCCAGATTAAAACGAATGTGGACACATCTTTCCAGGATTGAGGGCGGCATTGGGACAAGAGGTCCTGGTGAAAAACAACTGGAAGTAGATAAGCGTATTGTGGCAAGAAAGATTCAATATCTGAGAAGAAAATTGAGCGAAATTGAAAAGAGGCAGGAACGCCTGGTTGCCTCGCGAAAAGAATTTTTCACGGTATCAATTGTGGGATATACTAATGCCGGAAAATCTACATTAATGAACGCACTGACGGAAATTGATACCTTTGTGGAGGACAAACTATTTGCAACACTTGACACAAAAACAAGCGTATGTAAGTTAGAAAATGGCCAGAAATTTTTAGTGAGCGATACAGTTGGTTTTATAAAGAAATTACCCCACCATCTAATATCTTCATTTAAAGCGACGCTAGAAGAATCACGACATGCCGATCTGCTGCTCCATGTTGTTGATATTAGTTCCCCAATAGTTCATAAACAAATAGAGTCAGTAAATACAGTGTTAAAGGAACTAGGGTGCGATAAGACGCCTACTATTATGGTATTTAACAAAATAGATGCCGTGAAAGACGAGTCAATCATCCCTTTGCTTAGGAGTTATTACAAGAATTGTGCTATGATTTCTGCGAAGACAGGACATGGAATACAAGACCTAGAACGCAAGATCGTAGAAACAATAGAGAGGAATTTTATTGATATAGAACTTTCATGCAGTTCGGCTAATGGGAAGTTAATTGCGTATCTTCACGAGCATGCACGTATTTTAAGCAGTAAATTCGACGAAGAGCGGGCAACATTCCGACTGCTTATGGAAGATAAATTCGTTAATAAATTACGTATATTAGATGATGGTTTGCAGATAAAAGAAACAGCAGAAAGAAGCATATAAACTTATTTTTTGTTTCCTTTGTAACTTGGGGTATTTGGAACGGCTTTTACCGTTTTTAACCTGAAGATGGTAAAAAGGATTGTTGACACAACAAACATGGCGATACTTATAATTTGAGCTATGGTAAAAAGATTGAAGAATAGCGGGTTATCCCCCCGTAGTATTTCCATACAAAATCTTATGACAGGATAGATTATTCCAAAGAGGAGCAACACTTCCCCATCTCTTTTCCGATATTTAAAAAAGGCGCTAAGGATAAAGAAAAGCGCAACATCGGAAAGAAATGAATACAATTGGGTAGGATGCACAGGTAAGGCATGTGTATCAGAAAGATGCACTAATCCGAGTTCATATTGATGAAGAAAGGCTGGACTGCCATCAACCATGCCAGTTTTATCCATCGTTCTTGGAAATTGAATAGCCCATGGGATGTGTGGTGCAAGTTTTCCAAAGCAGCATCCATTCAGGAAGCATCCGATACGGCCGAAACCAAGTCCTAATGCAGTGGAAGGTGTAACGATATCAATAATCTTAAGGAAGGGCAGGCGATGCTTTTTAACATAAACAAATAATGTAATGATAGCCGCAAACAGCCCTCCGTAGTAAACCAAACCACCTTCATAAATTTTAAAGATAGTTAAAAGATTATCTTTATAATCGTCAAAGAATTGTATAATGAAAAAAATCCTTGCCCCCAAAATTCCAGCAAAAACTATATAAATACTAAGGTCTGTAATCTTATTGGGGTTGATGTCCTCTTTCTTTGCCCGCCATCGTGCAATAGCGACGGCTACCAAAAAGGCGACCATTAGCATGAGACCGTAAGAATAAATAGGTATGCATTTTTGTAGAAAAGGCAGGGGGATTTCAAATAAGACTCTTCTCATGGCCGGGGTTTTTTGATAAGCTTGTTGTTCTCATCTACCAGAACAATCTTGGGCTTCCAGTTCCTTGCGTCTTTATCTTCAACAAGGCAATAAGAAATGATAATAACCCGGTCTCCTGGTTGTGCCCATCGTGCTGCAGCGCCGTTTAAACAGATGACGCCAGAATTGCGCTTTCCTTCAATGACATAGGTTTCAACACGTGTTCCGTTGTTAATATTGAGAACCTGCACCCGTTCGTAATGCAAGATGTCCACTGCTTCAAGAAGGGCTTTATCTATGGTAATACTGCCGTTGTATTTCAGGTTGGTTTCAGTTACAGTTGCGGCGTGTATCTTGGATTTGCACATCTCCCTGAGCATAATTTCTCCCCAATGGTTGATTGCATAGAAATTTTTATGCTAATGAACACAGATTATCAGGATTAAACACCAACGTGATAAACCTGCAACTTTAAGAACCTCTTTAAAACTTCTAAGCTGTTAGATTGATAAATACAAGTAATATAAAGGATCTGCGTTTATCTGCGAAAATCCGCATCCTATTTTAATCTTCAATCACAATGTACAAATTTTATCTTAAAGTACAGCAAAATCAATATTAATCCTTATGGTTTTGCAGGCGGGTAGTAACTCCTGACGCATGTCTTGACAAGGTCAACAATCTCTTCGTCTTTCAACTTGCCTTTAAATCCCGGCATCTTTCCTTTACCATTAGCCACCGCAATTATCAACCTTGAGTCAGATACATTATCCTGCCATTTGGTATTTGTAAAATTAGGGGTTTTAAAGATAAATCGTCCTATAAAACAACCCTTTCCGCTGACCTTGTGACATTTCCGACACTCCCTGTCATATACAGCCCAGATACCGCCTTTTTCAGACAGCGTAGTCTTTTCAGGATTGCATCCAAAAGACAGCAGAGCGCAAAAAACAAACATAACCAATAAATAACTAATTTTCCGCATTTCTCTCTCCTATATTTTTGACGTTTATTGTGCATTGCATGCAACAAAATATTCCAGTAGTAAACGATGTTAAAGTTTATCACAAAACAATACATATTCAAGTCTCTTGTATTCTCTATGGCTAGTTCAAAATTCTTAAAAACAATGCAGTTTTAAACTTAACACAAAATTAATAATTTCTTCATATTGTTTTAATATTGAAAGTTTATAATATTTCTATGATTTATACCACGTGGGTTTTCAGTAAAGGCAGCCAAACCCGTGCAGGAAAGAGAAACCATCTATCTTTCTCCCAATATTTTTTAGGGAAAAGCGGCTTCAAAGAAAAAAACTCCTATTGGAATAATTTGGAATATACACCAAAATGATGTTTGTTAATAAATGAGGAAGGATTAAATATGGTTGAGAAAAGCACCCTATCCATTTTTGAAAAATACTTATCCCTCTGGGTACTGCTCTGTATTGGTGCAGGAATTTTCCTGGGAAAATTAGCGCCGGAGGTTGCTGTAAAGTTAGATACTTTCGCAGTATATCAAGTTTCTATTCCTATCGCTATTTGCCTGTTTTTTATGATGTATCCCATTATGGTGAAGATTGATTTTGCAGAGGTAGTAAAGGCTGCAAAAACTCCAAAACCTGTTGCCTTGACCTTATTCATCAACTGGGCAGTGAAACCTTTTACTATGTATGTAATTGCATTCTTCTTTTTGGGATATCTATTTAAGGAATTCTTACCTGGAACAGAAATCATTAAGTCTGGACAGGAAGTTGAGTTGTGGAGAAGTTATATCTCTGGCGCGATTCTCTTAGGAATTGCACCATGTACTGCAATGGTATTGATGTGGGGTTACCTGGCAAAAGGGAACGACGGACTTACCTTAGTGATGGTTGCTATAAATTCTCTCTCCATGTTAATACTTTATGCACCTCTCGGTGGGTTCTTGCTGGGTGTAAACGCAATGCCTATTCCGTGGCAGACGATTCTGCTCTCAGTGTTGATTTACGTAGCATTGCCACTGATTGCTGGATACTTTTCACGAAAGTGGTTGATTCAATATAAAGGACTGGAATGGTTTAACACACGCTTCTTGCACCATCTTACCCCGATCAGCATTATCGCACTTCTCTTGACCTTGATACTCTTGTTCTCCTTTAAAGGAGAGATCATAATGAAATATCCTTTGACGATAGTATGGATCGCCATACCACTTTTTATTCAAACAATATTCATCTTTGCGCTGGGATATGGTGTATCCCGATTACTGGGACTTTCCTATGAAGATGCAGCCCCCGCTGCAATGATCGGCGCATCCAATCATTTTGAGGTGGCAATAGCAACATCGGCGATGCTTTTTGGACTAAATTC
>MHXP01000008.1 GCA_001824485.1 Planctomycetes bacterium GWA2_39_15
ATCGGAATCTTTGCCGCACTTTACACATCACAATTTCTCCATAAAACCTTAAAATCAATAAAGCCCGTTATTGAAATCATGGCGGCCCTTCCCAGCGTCATCCTCGGATTTCTTGCCGGATTGTGGCTGGCTCCGTTGATGGAAAGGATATTTCCCGCAATAATCGTTATGCCGTTTTTTATCACACTCTCCATTGTCATTGCCCTTCTTATCTGGAAAATTCTGCCGGCCTTTGGAAAAGGCCGATACAGGCACGGGGCAGAGGCTTTGTTTTTGATACCCTTTATTATCGGGGCAATATACGCATCCATTCAACTCAGCGGTATCTTTGAATCGTTCTTTTTCGGAGGAGATTACCGGCAATGGCTTTTGGACGTTCTGGGTCTGAAATACGACCAGAGAAATGCCGTTGTCGTTGGGTTTGCGATGGGATTTGCCATAATACCGCTTATTTTTACCATATCCGAGGATGCTATAAGCAACGTTCCCGCCAATCTTGTATCGGCATCCCTGGCGCTTGGCGCAACTCCATGGCAGACAGCCATCAGGGTGGTGCTTCCGACTGCGAGTCCGGGAATTTTTTCGGCCGTCATGATCGGCTTTGGAAGGGCGGTAGGAGAGACGATGATCGTTCTTATGGCAACGGGCAATACCCCTATTATGGATTGGAATTTATTTAACGGCTTCAGGGCGCTCGCGGCAAATATTGCAGTTGAAATACCGGAAGCACCGTTTGGCGGTACGCTTTATCGTGTGCTTTTTCTGGCAGCCCTGCTCCTTTTCGTAACGACCTTTATCGTTAATACCGCTGCGGAAACGGTGCGCCACTCAATGAGACAAAGGTATGGCAAGTTATGAAGAAACTTCTTAAATCAGGCAATCCTTATATCTGGCTGACTGCGGGCACGCTGACGGTCTGCCTCCTGATGATCGGCGGATTAATCGTGCTCATCATGATAAATGGACTCGGCGTATTCTGGCCCCACAGGATTGCAAAGATGACGCTTCAGGACGGCGCTGTAGTTTTAGGAGAAATTGCAAAGAGAGAGTCTATCCCTCATCAAAAGGATTCTTATCGAACGAAATTGAAGGTAGGTAACAGGGACGTTTATGGCATGGACTTCAGGTGGGTAGACAATGCAAACATTGTATCCTGTGAGTATCCCACGGAATCGCTGGTTTTTGAAAGACGCGAGTGGGGTAATATGTACGGATTTTTAAAGGGGCTGAAACAGGGGGATGACATTAAGCCCGTAGACTTAAAAGAAATGACGGTTTTGCTGGGAACAAGCCGTGCGCTTTTTAAAAAGATACGGCGCATTGAGAAAAAAGAGATTGGCAATATAAACTACGATATGGAAAAATACCGTCTTGAGTTGAAACGCCTCACATTTGAGCAGCCAACAGAGAGAATCCAAAAAAAGACGGCAGCTATCAGGGCGCATATTGACGCCCTTGAAAGGTCGTACAGGGAGAAAGAGGATATGCTCACAGGGCTTTACACCAGGGCAAGAGAAAAAGAGATTGTAGCGCTGCTTGCTGACGGAACGGAAAAAGCAATGCCTGTCCTTCAGATTATTCGCGTGTATGCTCCAAATAAGATGGGATTTTTTGCTAAAATTGGTTTTTATTTTGAGAAGTTATGGGAGTTCGTATCAGGCGAACCGAGGGAAGCCAATACAGAAGGAGGCATATTCCCGGCTATTTTCGGGACGGTAATGCTGGTGCTGATCATGAGTATTGCAGTCGTCCCGCTGGGTGTTTTAACGGCAGTATATCTCAAAGAATATGCCAGCGATAATATTGTTGCCAGGTTCGTAAGAATATCGGTCAGCAACCTTGCAGGTGTTCCATCCATCGTCTTCGGGGTTTTTGGTCTCGGTTTTTTCATCTATTTCATCGGCGGTGGTATTGACAAACTATTTTTCCCGGAGTCCCTGCCATCACCTACGTTTGGAACCGGGGGTATTCTGTGGGCATCCCTCACGCTGGCGCTCCTGACGGTGCCGGTAGTCGTTGTGGCAACAGAAGAAGGGCTGTCTTCCGTTCCGACATCCATACGGGAGGGCGCTTATGCGCTCGGCGCCACAAAGTTTGAAACCTTATGGAAGGTGGTGCTTCCCCAGGCAACACCGGGCATGCTTACCGGCATGATTCTGGCCATGGCAAGGGCTGCGGGAGAAGTTGCGCCGCTGATGATTACGGGCGTTGTGAAACTGGCCCCTTCTTTGCCCCTGGATAGCCACTTCCCTTTTGTACATCTGGAAAGAAAGTTTATGCATCTGGGGTTTCATATTTACGACGTTGGATTTCAATCTCCAAACGTAGAGGCAGCCATCCCCATGGTGTATACCACAACACTCGTTTTACTCTTTACCGTGCTTATATTGAATCTCACAGCAATATTGGTTAGGAATAAACTTAGAAAGTGGTACAGCACAACATCGATATAAAAAGGTTAAAAATTCCTGAGCCAATAGTTGTCATCACAGACTTGTCTCTTTACTATGGCAAGACTCTGGCGCTGAAAGAAATAACCCTGGATATTTCCAAGAAAAAGGTTACGTCGTTTATCGGACCATCCGGATGCGGGAAATCCACATTAATCAGGTGTTTGAATCGCCTGAATGACCTTATAGAAGGCGTGACGATAGAGGGAAATATAAAAATAGACGGGCAGGACATCTATGCCCCTGCAATCGACGTTACAGCACTCAGGAAAAAGGTTGGTATGGTCTTCCAGAAGCCCAACCCGTTTCCAAAAACCATTTACGAAAATGTGGTTTACGGTCCCAGGGTCCAGGGCATCAATAAAAAAAGCGTACTGGACGAGATTTGCGAAAAGGCGCTGAAAAAAGCCGCACTCTGGGACGAAGTAAAGGACAGGCTTCGTACCAGCGCCCTTGATCTTTCCGGCGGTCAGCAACAGCGAATTTGTATTGCCAGGGCAATAGCAACCGAGCCGGAAATTATACTCCTTGACGAACCGTGTTCTGCCCTTGACCCCATTGCCACGGCCAAGATCGAAGATATGCTGGTGGATTTAAAGAAAGATTATACTGTTATTATCGTCACACACAATATGCAGCAGGCTGCCAGGATATCTGACTATACAGGTTTCTTTATGTTGGGAACGCTCGTGGAGTTTAATATCACAACCGAAATATTTACCAATCCCCGAGAAAAACAAACGGAGGATTATATTACCGGCAGGTTTGGGTAAATTTATGTTCAGGAATTTCAAACTATTGTTCGGGGCTGTCCAAAAAGTCCATAAACCATGCTACGGATAGGGACTGAAGATTTTCAGCCCCTACATATTAAAATAAGGAGAGGTCGTGACACGAGAAGCATACCATAAGGCATTAATAAATCTTCAGGATGAGGTACTGGAAATGGCAGGTATGGTGGCAAATGCCATAAAGAAATCCGTAGAATCTCTTCAGAAGAGGGATATAAATGAATCAAAGACAATCATAACAAATGATTCCCTTATAAACAAAAAACGATTCGCTATCGAAGAGAGGTGTATTTCCCTCATTGCCACACAACAGCCCATGGCTGTTGATCTGAGGGTATTGACTTCTATATTAAGCATAATAACGGATCTCGAGCGTATGGGCGACCACGCAGAGGGAATTGCTAAAATAAGCTTATTAATAGGCGATGAACCTCTGGTAAAACCCCTCATTGATATTCCCAGAATGTCAGATATAGGACTATCCATGCTCGATAAATGCCTCAAGGCGTTCGTAAACAGGGATGTAGAAGCGGCAAGACTTATTTGTAATGAAGACGACACGGTAGATGCCCTTCACGATCAAGTTTACAGGGAACTTCTCATCCTTATGATACAAAATCCAAAAATAATTCATCAGGCTACTTACCTTACGTGGGTTTCCCACAATCTCGAACGAATTGCGGACAGGGTAACCAATATTGCTGAAAGGATTGTGTTTATGGTTACGGGAAAGATGGAAGAAATGAACGTTTCTAAATATTAGTTCAGTAATGCAATGCCTGGTCACGAAAAGAACCGAAAAATGTTATGGACATTCTAACGGGAATTTGTATAATTTTTATACACAAATATAAAAGCTTTAGAGAAGGAAGCGGACGGAACTTTGAAATTCTTTATTTCCTAAAATATAACCGCGTAAAGGAAAACTCAGGATGATTGTTTAATTATTGTGCTAATTCTCCATCGGAGATGGGGAGACAGAAGCAGGACTAAGTCCTCGTGGAAAAAGGTTTAATATTTTAAGCCACTAAAAAGATGGAAGTAAAGCTTTTATGAAACCCCTATTCCTCATTAGCGATAGCGCACAGCACGACCTGTCTAAGCTCAAGAAATTTGTATTGCCATCCTGTCACATTAAATCCCTCAAAAAAAATACACAACTAAAGCCCGTCGTAAAGAAAAATCAACCCGCCATTTTTATTTTGAACAGTGCGTTTTCAAGACAAAAGATCATACAATACGTCTCTTTCATCAAGACTGTTTCCCCCAATACCCGCATACTACTCCTGATTCATCAAAACGAAATGTCTCTGGGTAAGGAATCTATCAAGTGGGGTATTTATGCATACGTCATCACGCCGATCCATAACATCGATCTCGTGAAACAAATTATTAAAAATGCCCTCTGCGAATGGGAATTTCTTCAAAAGACCTCGGAACTGCTTTCCCTGATTAAAAAGAAGGACATAAAAACAAAAGAGAAATCCCGCAGGATAAGCAAAAGTTCATTGGCAAACAAAAAGGGCATTGAGTTAAACCTCCCGCAAACAATAAACACCAATATCTGTTCTCACATAGAAATTCGTGACATCATAACGGCCGTAAAGGTCAAAATGTCTCAATTATTTGATTATACCGTACTGCTCATTTTTGTCTTCGCTGAGGCAAAGCCAAAGTTGTATATTTTACAGAATTATGCTATGGACAGCCATTTTATCAATCAAGCAATTCATAATGTCTTTCAGATATCTTCAGCCACTTCAGGTAAGGGAGTTTCCATAAAAGATATTGAACAGATTATAGAAAATAATGTACCGGCCGACACACCGACAAAAACAAAACTAATATCGATTCAGTCTACCATTACACTTCCACTCGTTGCAAATGGCGAGGACATCGGATATGCCTCCATGGTAAGTCACAAGCCTAATGCCTTTAATGATGAGGATATTCAGCACTTTTTCCCCGTATGCTATTCACTCGCCATTGCGCTAAGGAATGCCCGTTTATTTCAATCAACAAAGGTATTGTCAATTACGGACAGTCTGACACGCATATACAACCGACACTACTTTGACGATGCCATAGAAAAAGAATTTCTCCGCGCACGCCGATATAAGCATCCCCTCTCCATTGCCTTAATTGATATTGA
>MHXP01000009.1 GCA_001824485.1 Planctomycetes bacterium GWA2_39_15
TAAAATTAAAAAACTGATTGCCCATAACATCACAATTAATGATCTGGAATAATTTTCGCTTCTTGAGAGAAATGCAACAATCATCAAAACTACCGTGCAAATTGTTACACTTTTTAGAATTTTCATAAGCAGGCTTAAATTAGAAATCTTTTCTGTTAAGTCATACTTCCCAGTTTGATAAAATAATATTACCCATATTACAACAATTATTGTAGCGGGTGGAATCAGGTACGAAGCATCATAAAAAGACATTTGTATGGAGAAAAAAGGATTTAGATATACCCTGAGTTTTAATGTAAAATATGTGGATATAGTTATCCCTATCGCATCAAAGGCAACTGAAAGCAATTCATATAGGCTCTTACCTTTTTTCATATTTTTCAATAAGTAGAATGGATTTTTACTCAGACATTGGCAAGGACCAAAGCCTTAAACCCGTTAAAATAACTTTTTGCTTGGGATAATGAACGCAGGGATAGGACTCGATTCAGAACATATGAAGGTCTGAAATAAAATTTCCTATAAAATTTCATCAAAAGTTTCTCTAACTCATCTTCACTATAATCCTCCCCTGCAAACCGTCGAATCCTTCCATTTTGATGGCAAAGGGCATGTTCTTTCCAGTAATCATAATCTAACCATTTCTCACTCATTGCCATATTGTAAAGATCTGTTCCAGGATAAGGGATTGCAATTGAAATATCAACCCAAGTAGGATTTAGTTCTTTCGCAAACTGAATACTTTCTTCAATCGTCTTTAGGGTTTCACCAGGATAGCCAATCATAAAATAGGCCATGGTCTCAAAACCAATTTCATTGGCAATTCTAAAGGCATGCATGGCTTCTTCAAGCTTTATTTTTTTATCCATTTTATCTAAAATCTTTTGGGAACCAGATTCCACTCCAAAATGAATCTTATAGCAACCGGCACTTTTCAAGGCTTTTAGTATTTCTCGATTCACAAGATTTACCCTGGTTCGTATATCCCACTTAATTTTCAACTTTCTTTCTCTGATAAGATCGCAGATTTTAAATACCCTATTTCTATTTATTGTAAAGGTTTCATCGTACACTAAGACTTCTTTAGGTTTATAAGTCTCCACAATTTGTTCCATTTCGGTCACAATATTTTCCGGATCTCTTTGCCGAAGTGTATTCCCCCAGTGATGTTTACAGCAAAATCCGCAAGCATAAGGGCATCCTCTGGCTGTTAACATAGTAACAAATGGTTTCTGCAAAACGGCACAATGATATTTATCCATTGGCATCATATCCCTGGCTGGGAAAGGAATTTTGTTAATGTCAGATACCAGAAGCCTTTCTGCATTGACTACAATTTTTCCATTTTTCTTTACCACAGTTCCTGGAATGTTGGTAATGTCTTCTTTATTATCTAACCTTCTAACCAAGTCTAGAAAAGTTTCTTCTCCTTCACCCCTAACACCAATGTCAATAGTATCAAAAGAAACCGACTCTCTTGGATAGGCAGCCAGTTGTGGTCCTCCGACCACTACAAGGCAATCTGGCAGAACTTCTTTAATAAGCTGGCTAGCCCTCACATTAGCCGGCCAAACCAGCGACATAGAAGTAAGACCAATGACATCCGGTTGAATCCTTCCAATCACTTCTTGAAACTTTTTTTCAGACATTTTAAGGGCATTGACATCCAATAATTCAACTGGATAATGGGCTTTTCTTAATACTGCGGCAAGATAGCCAAGCCCCAATGGTGGAAAACATCCTACTGCATCAGCAACACTCTGAGGGTAAACGGAACTTGGACCAAGATGTTCATGCCATTTAACAAGCAAAGTCTTTATCATCAGAATCCCTTTCTTTCTAAAATTCTTGAACTAACTTCTTGAGATAGCTTAGCGTACATTTTGACAAAACCGAAAGAAGCAAATATTATCATATATGGCATAATGGGTACTGCGTATCTACCCACTGCTACTAAAGGGGCATGGATTAATAAAAAATACAGAATAATCATTAGTATGCAGTTAACCTCAATTCCTTGCCTTAATGAAAAATAAATCCCAACCAGTGCCGAAACAATAACAATAAGTTGTAATGCTCCTATTATTTTTGATTTGGTAGGAGTTTCAGCAATATACCAAAAGAAAAAAAGATTCTTTACTACCTTCTTCACACACTCAATAGGATACTCTTTCAGATTTTGTAAAGCAAGATTATCAAATAGTTTTATAGCTTGTTGTTCATCAAAAATCAAACCATTTTCTTTCTCCTTTTGTTTGAGAACTGTTTTCTCCCAATTATAAGCATAATCTAAAGATCTCTGAAAGGAATTTTCTCCAATTAACGAATTGGTCTGGACAATAACATTTCCTCTTAGAAACTGGTATCCCACACCATATTGGATTGGAATAAATTGGTTTGTCAAGATATAATTTCTTATGCTCCAAGGCAATATGGTTAATCCCATAAAGATTATTAACACCAAGAAACACTGAATAATCTCCTTTTTATGACTTGGTTTGATAAACATAAAAGCCAACAACAAAAACACTGGAAAAACTAACATAATGCTCCTACATAAGTTGGTAATCCCAAGCATAATTCCAGTAGTTACTGCATCTTTTAGCTTTAGGGTTTTAGCCAACACCATCATACAATAAACGGACCCGGCCAAAAGAAAAATAAAAACAGCTTCAGTATAAAATCTTGGTATATGCCAAAGAAAAAAAGGATGAAAGGCATATACAAAAGCCGATATATTTCCTATTTTTTTATCGTAAGTTCCCTTAGCAATCGAATAAATTAAAAAACAGGTGGCAGAATTCAATAAAATCTGGATAATCTGTACTATCCATACCTGTACCCCAAATAGTTTGTAAATTATAAAAATAAAATAGGGATATAGCGGTGCTCTGAGAAGTGTTGGCTTATCCGTAAATGACATAATTGGATCATCGCTGGGAGTAAGATAAAATCCCTTGCCGGAAAGGATATTCAGAGCCATCTCTTCATATCTTTCTCCATCTAAGCTAGCATGAAATCTTTTTTCAATTGCCGGATAAATTATAAAACAAAATGTGACCCCATTTAATAAGTTGAAAAGTAAAGCTAAAATTATATATTTATTTTTTATCATAATAGGCCATTACCTTGCATACATCTTATGATTTTATTAGCTTTTTAAAGCTATTTAGACATCCGTATGCAGCAAATATTATCATATATGGCATAATGGGTACTGCGTATCTACCCACTGCTACTAAAGGGGCATGGATTAATAAGAAATACAGGATAACCAACATTAAAGGGAGTACTTTTTTATTATCTTTTAAAGAAAAATACATACCAACAATGGATGGAATGAGAATCAAGAGTTGTGTAATCAAGATTAGTTTTGTTTTAAACTCGGTAGAACCTAAATACCAGAAAAATAGCGATCCTTTAACTATCTTTTTCAGAAATTTTTTTGGGTTATTTACAAGCCACTCTAACATCATTTCATCAAAGACATTGAATATATCATATTCTTTACCCTGCTTGGTATTGATTCTCAGTTGATTGAGAATAATCTGTTCTTCCTGCAGAGAAGTAGCAAGCGGTTCATTGAATGAGCTTTTCAATAGACCAGCTTTGTTATTGAAAACTATAGAATTACCTCTAAAAAATTGAAGCCCTATCCCTATTTGTACCGGGACAAAATGATCTGAAACTATATAGTTCCTCAACGTCCAAGGAGAAATTATTAGAGCCATAAGAATATTTATCACTAGAAACGATTTGATTACTTGCCGTTTTTGGTATGTATAGAAGCAAAGAAGTCCTACTACGATATATAATGGGAATAAGAGCATACTTGATTTGACGAGATTAAATATACCTAATAGAATTCCAAGCATAATTGAATGCTTAAGAGAAAGATTTTCAAAAAGTAATATCGTATAGTATACTATTATTGCAAGTAGAAATATTAAAATAGTTTCTGTATAAAGCCGAGGAGGATACCAAAAAAAAAGCGGATGTATTCCATAAACAATAGCTGAGAACAAAGCCACTCTTTCTTCAAAAATTTTATTGGCTATTTTATATATTACATAACCGGTAACAGTGGAAATAACGATTTGAATTAATTGGACAATCCAAATTTTTTGTCCAAATATTAAATAAATTAAGACGAGAAAATAGGGATATAATGGTGGTCTACCTAAAGTGTAACGGGCATCAGAAATTATAGGCTCTTGACCTTTATCAAAAAAGAAACCCTTGCCTTGATATATATTTTGAGCAATTATATTGTATTGTTCTCCATCTAATTCTATATTAAAATTGTTTTGGATATTGGGCAAGATAATAAAACAATAAAGGAACCCAACCATAAATGTAAGAAATAATATTCCTATTAACTTGTAAGAAATTTTCTCATTATACATCTATTTTACCTCACTTCCACTATATTTGATATTGAAGAATTATAAGGAACGTCATCCACACTCTGGATTCCAAAGTAATAGGTTGCAGGTTTAAGTCCTGATATTTCCATTTCCTGTTTTGTTCCAGCTTTTTGAGGTTTCGGCTCTCCCTCTATATCTTTTGTCTCGTATCTGGACCACAGCCGCCATGGTTCTTTCCGAAAATCAATCGTTCCGGGCTTGTTTTTTTCAATGGGGTCAGTGCGGTATTTTATTACATAATAGCTCGCGGTTCCTTCTTCGGAATCATCACCTTTTGCCGTCCATTGAAGAACTATGGTTTTACCTTTCGTGATTGCCCGTAAATCGTCTATCCTGCCAGGAGGAGTATGATCATTGCTGGTTTGTATATATTGAACATACCGTGGATTATCTTTAACATATTTTTCCCATACTTTCGTCTCTTCACTATAGTAGCCCAGCGGAGGGGGGTCTTCTAAATAAAAAAAGCCAGCAATTCCAGGGAAATCATTATTTATATAATCTCCAAATACCTTTTTAATAATATTTTTCTTGTTTTCATTCTTTTTATATGCGAATTCCAATAAGAGAATAGGAGTGTCTTTCCAGGAAGATTCTTCTAGCTGCTTATAAAACCAGGAAAAGGCAAAATGGAAACTGTCACGCTTGAATGGGTCCTTGGATATATCATTGTAATAAACACTCGAACCGATCCAATCGATATAATTTTTTCCCGGCCAATAATATAACATCTTATTCCACGGTGCATTTGTAAGCCAATAGTAATCCATTTCATTCCATACTTCACCCAAAAAAGATTTCGGATACCCATGAGCAGTAGCAGTGTGTTGAAACCAGGTGACATTGGATACTTCATATTCATCGAAAATATCATGAACATGCTTCCACATATCTCTAACCCTTTCCGGCCCATCGGGAATCGAACTATCTCCATAATTATTAAAGAGTTCAGGGAAATTCGTCCTTAAATCGGCAAGAGTTAATTTCTCGTTATATTCTCTCAAAATCTCAGGGGTTAACATTTTATATACAGGGGTATTACCCTCTTTTCCAAAAACCATGCTGGCGGAACTACTAACAGTCGTTCCGTCAAATTCATTCAAAAGTTCTATCATAATCGGTTTGCCATACTGTTTAATCTGGTGCGCAAATTTTTTGATATATTCATCCCATCTTCCGGTAATAACATCCTGGATCTTTATTCCTTTTTCATAATCCTGAAGATATGCTTTTGCGTATTCTAAAGAAGAATCGGCAAACCCATATCCGGCTGTCCATGTAAAGGCAAGCACAGCGCCATATTCTGCATAAAAATCGGCTAGTTGTTTTATGGTAAGAACCAGACGTTTGTTCCCTTTCGGAATGGGTGAGACAAAAAATGATTCATCAAAAGAAAACCAATCATCCCAGCTCAGAAAGCGACCATTCCAATTATACCAGGGAATATCGTCATATAAGAGCGCTACATGCGTTTGCGTCCTGAAGTTGAAACTATTTTTTCCTCCAATCATTGGAAATCCCCAGTAACCTACATAAATACCCCTTTCATCTGGAGGTATTACCTTGCCAGATGCAGGAACAGGTTTCGGGGCAATGGTCGTTTGGTCTGACAGGATTCTTGCAATAGATATGGGTTTAGCTTTTTTCATTGAATCAATCGCCTTTTGTAACAAATCTATTGATTCCTCAAAATAATTTGCCTGGTATGCATCTTTTGCCTTGAACCAGAATCGTACAGCTTCTTCAGCATCATATGATGGTGTGTTTCTAATAAGAATCTCCATGAATTGTTTTTGCAAATGATCAATTTTTTCAGATACCTTAGCAGTTAAATTTGCTGCCCCCCTTTTTTTATATCTCAAATCCTCCAGTTGCGGAATGACATCATCCAAAATTTTTTCTGGTTCCTGATATTTCATCCTACTCAATAAATCTATTGCTTTTGCTATTTTTGAACCCACATTAATATCGAAACCGGCATTTTTTAATGTTACTTCCAGTATAAGTGCTTTTTGCCATTTCTTAGTGATTCTGTCTCTGGGACTTTCCATCTCCTCCATACCCTTTAACCGTTGTATAACTGTAGAGAGAATGCCATCGACTTCCTGTAATTTTCCCTGTTCTATTAGCTTATCTACATCTTTTGTTGCCTCAATGATCCCGTCAATATCTCTTCCCTCAAATAATTTCCTGATCCTTCCCAATTCCTTAACCTGAGCAACCTTCTTCCTGATTTCATTTTCAGTAATATTATTACCAGAGCTGGCAAATGGATTCACAGACAAAATAGATAAAAGAGAAAATATGTTAAGTAACAAAATCAGGATTTTTGTCTTTCCCTTCCTCATTATGATCCTCCTTCTGTGCAATGAAATTTAATGCTATCGACATAGATACAATAAACCAAAAATATTTATTATTTGTAGCATTGCTTATAATAGCAAACAACAATATTCCCAGAAAGCTTCCTTTTAGCCCAACTGCAAGGTTAAAAAAGAAGGGATTATCTTTGTGTTTTTGTTCAATTTGCGTAAGATTCTTCCATACAAAAATTATCAGCATGAAATAAAGGATTATTCCCCCAATGCCCAATTGGGCACCCAGAGTAGTAAAATCACCAAAATCAATAAATCCTCTTAAACTTTTCTCAGGATTGAATGCGTCACGATATAAAACTACGCCCTGTTCCGTTAAATAATTGTTTATACCCTCAAACTCATTAAATACGCCCAGTCCTGTTCCAATGAATGGGTTTTTAATAATTCTTTTTATTTCTGCAATGCCTGTTTTTACATCCGGGATCTCAGTAACAGAGTGATATTTGTAAGTATGAATACTCTGTTCAAATCTCAACATAATATAATCATACATTGACAGGAAAACTACCCCCACGATTACCACTGTTAACAGGAAGTATTTTAATTTTATTTTCTTTTTAAAGAGAAAATAATACAAAAACAACACAAAATAAGTAAGCCATGCCGTTCGGCTTAAACTGGCAATAATTCCAAAGATACAACAAAGAGAGGCAAAAGACCAAAAAATTTTTTGTTTTGTCGTTATTGGAAGCCATAACATTGAAAAACAAATAAAAGAAATTGTTTGTAATACAAATGCAGTATATGGACCATCAGCAAAAAAACTTACCGCACGTCGTGCAGTCTCAGTTGTTTTCGAATGATACATAGTTGAAGGATCTGTTCCTATTATATTAAAATATTCCATAGTCGTGGCAGGACCAACACGGATTTGTATAGAAGGGAAAAAAACCTGAATAAAACACACGAAACCTATTACAATAGCTATTATTGCCAGAAGGATAGCAATAATAGAAATTTTTTGTTTTGAATCTAAAATGCCAATAAGCACTAGAGAAGTAATACTATATCCCACGAAGACCAGCGGGTCTCTTGGAAATTCAATGTATCTTTCCAGCACTCCATCGATAAAAAAAATGGGAAGTAGTCCCAGGAAATACATTCCCAGAATTATCCAGATGAGTTGACTGCTGAATCCAATATTTCCTTTTTTACTGAAAAAACAGAAGATAAAAGAAATTGCAGATATGCCTAAAAATGCTTGTGCCACATAGGTACCCTGAGGAAGAGGAAAAGATATGACGTACAGCATTATACCAATGAATGGGTTAATAAATATTGCTGCCAGCGCGATAAGGAATATAATGGCAGGAAGTGTATAGAATGGAGCGAAAATGACAGATATGCCGGCAGAAATTCCTATTACAAAGACTTGCCATAATTCAAGGCGAAAAACCCGTTTTTTACTTGTGAAAGGAAATACAGTGCGATCTATCATGTTTTTAAAATAAAGTTGTACAAACAGGTATATTCATTACTCTTGTTTGCCTTATACAAAAAATTTAAAATGGACAAAAACGTGTTTGTGGACGTTTATATATTAAGTTTTAGCCTCAGCTCCCGCTTTTGTAAAAATATTTTGAAGTAATTGAGAAAGAGAAACAGAGGAAAATAAGAGCAAATACGGTTCCACCGGCAAACGATATCTGTATACCGGAAAGACAGTAATCGAATAGATAAACGATAAAGAAATAAATAAAAATATAATAAGCATATATGATTTTATCTGCTTGATCGATAATAGTAACCCTACAAGCGCAAGGACAAAAGGGATACCATACGTAATCTTCATTACTGCAATTTTCGTATTTTCACTAAATCCGGTGGTTTTCTTTTCTATCACCCACCAAAATGACTTAAATTTTTTCAGGAAAAGTTCTATAGACTTTTCCCGGTTTTCTTTTATAAAAGCAAGCGCTTTTAACAGAAAGTACCTGTCCCGTTCTGATTCGTCTAAGTTGGTTAAATACTGATATTCTTCTTCCGGAAGTTTATATTCAGTAGAATCATCGTTTACCAATCTCTCGGTCCCGGACGCATGAGGATTATTGCCGAGCCAGAGAGTAAAACCTGCTTGAGACTTAATAAAGACAAATTTATTAAAAAGTATATAATTTCTGATCGTCCAGGGTGTAATCACAACCAGGGTTATACCCAGCATCATAATTACTTTTTTAAAAGAAATTTTAATATAAGTTTTTAAACTGAACAGCAACCAGAGTACGGAAAGGGGAATAAATGAAACTATAACCGGATCAATCAGGAGCGCAATTCCCAATATAAAACCACAAAAGCAGAGATTATATTTATTATAATCCGACTGTAATCGTAAAAGATAGTAGATATATAAAGTAACTAAAAAGGCAAAAAATATCGCACCCCATATGACGGTACAATAATAAATTAAAGGTAAATAAAGGGCTGCCAATATTGATGCTATGAATGCTATTTTTTTGTCAAATATTTTTAATCCGGTAAGATAAATAATTATACAAATAAGTGATGAAATTACTGCTTGTATTAACTGAACGGTTAAATATCCATACTTTCCAAAAACCTGGAGAATGAATGCCAGAAAGTATGGATAAAACGGAGCCATCGCTGCTGTTGGTTTTACCCGAGTATCTAAAATGAATTTACCACTAAAACCATTGCCTTGAACGATATGTGAAGCAATTTCAATCATTTCCTCCCCGTTTATCTTCATTTTTTCTATATCATCGTAGTTATGATAAGAAAAAATGAATATTACTCTTAACAGGAATGCCCCTAAAAAAATACACAATAATGTCTTTTTCTGTCCTGTTGATAATTTATTCTCCAATTGCATATCCTTTTTTGTATTTGTACTTTTATAAATTTCTATTTGCAGATTAAGAAAACAAGGCAAATCAGTTGAATTAATATATTTCCTCTGCTATCAAACCAATCTATTTTCTGATCGTCAAAAAATCCATTATATGTCCGGTAATTGCCTTTGCTCCTTTTATAATATATCGAATATCCTCAAATGATCTGATATTTAATATATGTCTTGCAATATAATTAGGAGAGAGAAATATCCTGTAAATATTCCGGCAAAGCTTCATAACCTCATCAGGGCACATGTCCGGAGCACGAAGAACAGGTTCTGTCATATCGTATCGTTCATACTCTAATGGATCAATTATAAACCATTTATTTCTTAAAGCCTCTTCATAGAGAGGAGTTCCGGGATACGGTATAATAACTGTTGATTGAAGCATTTCAGCATATCCTTTTACCATAAGTTCTTTTGCTAAATCCAGCGTCGCCAACGCATCATCTTTTGTCTCCCAAGGATATCCAACCATCACAGTGAGGTGTACATCTATACCTTCTTCCTTGGCATTCCTGCAGCCATTGATTATATCCTGAACTTTGATTCCTTTATTAATCCGGTCAAGGGTCTTTTGATTTGCCGATTCAAGACCTGATTTTATCTTTCTGAAACCAGCCTTTTTCATTAATTCCGGCACGCCTTTCTTAAGATAATCAAATCTCATGTTACAGGAAAATAATATTTCTTTATTATACCCTCTATCTATCATACCGTCACAGAATTTCTTAAGCCATTCATCACCTGGGAAAGTTCCAGTGTCATCAAAGATTTCTTTTGCCCCGTGTTCCTGAATCAGGAAACCGATTTCATCAAGCAGGTTATCAGG
>MHXP01000010.1 GCA_001824485.1 Planctomycetes bacterium GWA2_39_15
GGCAAACGGTGTTGTGCTTGATACATTATATTCTCCGGTTGATAGCGCAGGCGTGTATGTGCCGGGCGGCGCCGCATCTTATCCATCTACTGTGTTGATGAATACCATACCGGCAAAAGTTGCTGGTGTAAAAAAGATAATTATGACCACTCCGCCTGCGAAGGACGGGTCAATTCCACCTGAACGGCTGGTAGCCGCAAGGGAATCCGGTGTTGACGAAATATACAAGATTGGCGGCGCTCAGGCTATTGCCGCACTTGCTTTTGGCACCGAAACCATTCCAAAGGCAGATAAGATAGTGGGACCTGGCAATATCTTTGTAACGCTTGCCAAGAAAGAGATATTCGGATATACTGGAATTGATATGCTTGCAGGACCCAGCGAGGTGCTGATTATAGCCGATGATAAAGCAAACTCGTCATTCGTGGCATCTGACTTATTATCTCAGGCGGAACACACGCCCGGTATTTCAATACTGGTTACTTTCTCAGAATTACTGGTAAAACAGGTAATAACTGAGCTGAAACGACAATTAACTGAAATAAAAAGACATGAAGATACAAAGAAATGTCTGGATAAATTCGGCGTTGTCTTTTTAACTAAAAATATTGATGAGTGCATAGAAATTGCTAACGCGATAGCACCTGAGCATTTGCAGATTATGACGCAAAATCCAAGGGCTGTGATGTCTGGCATCAAACATGCCGGAGCAATCTTTTTAGGCTCATATACCCCTGTTGCTGTTGGTGACTATATTGCAGGACCTTCCCATGTGCTTCCAACAGGCGGAACGGCTCGTTTTTCGTCCGGATTATCCGTAAACGATTTCTTAAAGAGAACCAGTGTAATAAGTTATTCTAAATCGGCGCTCATGGATGCCTGCAATGATATCGTTGAAATATCCGACTCAGAGGGTTTGGATGCGCACACACGGTCTGTACAAATACGACTAAACCCCAAGTCTGGATTTTAGATTTACGATTTTTTAAATCGTTCGACTGAGCGCTTACGACGAAGTCTAAAATCATAATTCGTAAATTTATCTTATAGGAATTTTCATTTTATTTATGCGGGTTTTAAGGTGGCATGAAGCGTAAAATACCACCTCCTCCCCCTGTCCCCCTCCGGAGGGGGATAAAGGGGGAGGAAAGGGGTTGTAAACTTGTCCTCGTGAAAACGGGGATAACTCAGGAAAAAGCACAACCCCCTTAATCCCCCTTTTCTAAGGGGGATTAACTCGTGCAAAAAAACAAGATTGTACACGATGACTTCAGCAAGATTTTAAAGGAGCATGCCGTTGACTTATTTTAGAAATAATATTGAAAGAATGTCGGGATATACGCCGGGCGAACAGCCGAAAGACGGCATATATATAAAGCTCAATACCAATGAAAACCCGTATCCACCCTCTTCAAAGGTCTTGAATTCCATTAAAGAAGCAGTTAACGATAGCCTGCGTCTTTATCCAGACCCAATTGTAACGCAAGCCAGGATAAAAATTGCCGGGATACTTGGCACAAAGCCGGAACGTGTTATGGCTGGAAACGGTTCTGACGACTTGCTATCTATTATAATCCGAAGCTTTGCAGGTCCGGGCGATAAGGTCGTCTTCCCTTATCCATCCTATATGCTTTACAAAACACTTGCTGAATTGCAGGATGCAACTGCATGCGCCGCAGACTTTACAGAAGATTATTCTCTTCCACAGGATTTTATTGTAAAAGGGGCAAAGGTCACATTTATTGCAAATCCAAATTCGCCCTCCGGCACACTGATACCATCCAATGAAATATCAAAAATTGCTTCAAAAATTAATGGTGTGCTAGTGATTGACGAAGCATACGCCGATTTTGCAGACGACAATTGCCTCCATCTGGTTGAAAAACACGATAATATCCTTGTCCTCCGCACACTTTCAAAATCGTACTCACTGGCTGGTATCCGGCTGGGTTTTTGCATTGCACAGGAACCGCTGATTCAAGGAATGATGAAAGTAAAGGATTCTTATAATGTTGACCGACTCAGTATCGCTGCTGTTGTGGCTACGCTTGACGACCAGAAAAGCATGAAAGCACACGTAGAAAAAATAAAAAGTACCAGACAATATCTAACAAAATCTTTAGAGGATATGGGTTTCTTTGTATATCCTTCTCAAACAAATTTTGTGCTGGCGCGTTGCATGAAAGGTATATCAGCTCAAAAGTTATATCTTGCTTTAAAATCAAGGAAAATACTGGTAAGATACTTTAACCTGAGAAGACTTGACGATTGTCTCCGAATTACTATCGGAACAAAAGAAGAAATTGATACCCTTTTAAAAAACTTAAAAGAACTTGTAGGTAATAAAACATGAAAAAAAGAACAGCCACGATCAACAGAAAAACCAAAGAAACACAGGTTGAACTAACCATCAACCTTGACGGCGAAGGAAAGAGCAGCATCAGTACCGGTATAGGTTTCTTAGATCACATGCTTGACCTGCTTGCCAAACATGCCCTGTTTGACCTTAGTATTAAGGCAAGCGGAGACCGCATTGTGGATGATCATCACACGGTTGAAGACGTGGGAATCTGTCTTGGTCAGGGAATAAAAGAAGCGTTGGGCGATAAAAAGGGGATCCGGCGATTTTCAAATACAAGCGTTCCCATGCAAGAATCACTTGCTAATGTAGCAATAGACATCAGCGGCAGGCCCGCACTGGTTTTTAATGCAACCTTCCAGACTGAGAAGATAGGCAATTTCGATGCAGAACTCATTGAAGAATTTTTAGAGGCTTTTAGCACAAACGCAGGTATTAACTTGCACGTAAATGTCCCTTACGGCACCAACGCACATCACACATCAGAGGCAATATTTAAAGGACTGGCTAAAACCCTGAAAGATGCTGTACAGGAAGATGAACGTATAAAAGACATTCCATCAACGAAAGGAATACTCTAATAATTTTAGCCAGAATCGTCATGTCTTTTTTCGGGTAATGTCAAAAGCTGTAGAAAATGAGAGCTTGGGAGGATTGGAATCCGAGAAAATCACAACTTCTTTAATTAGGTTGGGTTTTAAAAGACAAAACCCAACGACTTTTATTATGATTACACACCCCTTAATCCCCTCTTGATAGAGGGGAAAAACGCCACATCTCCCCTCTACCAAGAGGGGCCGGGGGTGTGTTATTATTTAATTATAATTCACACAACCTAAAACCAACAACTTTGAAATTCCTATACATCAAGTTCATAACCTCTCAACCTCTGCCAGTTTCTGGATTAGAGTTTAACAATACTGTTTTTCGGAAAAGGAAAGTTTTAATGCTAAAAAAATATCCCATGTTTTTTACATCATTGATACTTGCATTTATTTTACCCTCAATTTTCAATACAACCTCAGTCTTTGCCCAGCTTGCCGACTCCCCATGGCCTATGTTCAGGCATGATATACAGCATACAGGAAGAAGCCCATATCCGAGTGTTCAAAAACCTGCTGTTAAATGGATATTTCAAACAAACGGACCCGTTACTTCTTCTCCAGCCATCGGGGAAGATGGCACAATTTACTTTGGCTCACAGGATAAGAAACTATACGCTATTACCCGAAATGGTGAACTCAAATGGGCTTTCGAGACGCAAGGCGAAGTCGAGTCCTCGCCCGCAATAAAAAAAGACGGCGCCGTATTCTTTGGGTCGTGGGACAATTATCTCTATGCATTGAACTCTGATGGTAGTGTGCGTTGGAAATATAAATCTGAAGGCGGTATCATCTCATCACCTGCCATCGCAGCCGACGGTACGATTTATGTCGGTTCATGGGATAAGAAACTTCACGCCATCACGCAGGATGGTAAATTAAAATGGACGCAAAAAACTGCTGACCATATTGTCTCCTCCCCTGCCATAGCGCCAGACGGCATGGTCTATTTCGGTTCCGGGGACTATTATTTATTTGCCATGAAACCAGATGGCAAAGCCGTATGGAGTTTTGGCACCAGATACCTTTTAGATGCATCTCCTTTAATAGCGCCTAACGGAAATATTTATATTGGTTCTGAAGATGCCAAATTTTACGCCTTCCGTCCAGATGGACATGTGGCGTGGACGTTTGATACCATATATGATATTGATTCTTCTGCCGCTATGGACACTAATGGAAATATATACTTTGGTTCGGGTAATAATTCAATCTACGCTTTTACATCCGACGGAAAACTGAAGTGGTCCTTTGAAACAGGTGCTTCCGTTAGTTCATCTCCGGTAATTGGGGCGGATAATACAATTTACGTTGGTTCCAGAGATAAAAAATTGTATGCCTTTGATTCAGACGGGAATTTAAAATGGGCATTCGAAACAGGCGATGCTATAGAATCATCGCCTGCCATTGATGCCGATGGCACTATTTACATCGGCTCTAACGACGGAAAACTCTACGCAATAGGAGATGCTAACAGCGGCAATAAGTGATTAAGATAACCGCAGAACAAACCTTTTATCCCACATTACTTCCGCCCAAGGTATTTTACAACAGCGCTGACGACTCCCGCAAGAACCATGTAAGTCAGCACTCCGGTAATAAGTGATTTTACAAACCCCCATCTCGGCAACAGGAAGATAAGACATAAAACATAGATAATCCACGGCGGCGTCATCAGGAGCAAACCCTTTGCATAATTAACCGTAGAGGCGTGCCCGGCCTTGCTGTAAATCAGGGCGAAGGTTAGAACTGTCATGGTCGGAAAGGTAGCAACAAATGCCGCCAGCATTCCCTTTCCCTGTGAACCCAAAAATGTTACTACGCTTACAATAGTACCGCCGAGTATGAAATAAAGTACGAAGCTTTTTAGCTGCATTATTTCGACTGGTTTAAGGTAAAATCATCAATTAATTCCATGTTATCCTTTACAAATTCCTTTTCTACAGTATCGTCATTGGGCAATCTATCGGTTATGTCATATCGCAGACCCAGCACTTTACATTTCAGAACCAGATTTTTTTTATCATCTGTGTCCGCTACAATATCCACAAAATTGTATGCTGTTATAAGCCCTAAATAATGAAATCCATCCAATGGTATTTCAGAGACGTCACAATCTGCTGTCCCCTTTAATTCAGCGCCGCCTCCCCCTGAAACAACATACACAGGAATCTGCATGCCTCCGTTCTTATCCGTTTTATAAAAGCGCTGATAGTTGTGTTCGTGGCCACTGATGACCAATACAATGTTATTAGCTGTATCATTAAAAAACTTCGCATAGCGGTCTCGGAACCTTGACGCTTTTGATTCATCGTTTAGCAGGTCCTTACATCCATGAAATCCTATAGAGTAAACAGGATAGTGTTCAAAAATAATTTTAGGACCGCTAAATTGCTTTAATTCATTCAAAAACCATTGGAACTGTTCTTCGTCACCTGGCAAAGAAGAATTTAAGGCAATGAATTTTATTTTTAATCCATTAATTTCCTTAACAAAAGAATACCATGTTTGCCCTTCGGACGTATCAATTAACACCTCATTCAAATAAGAGGCGTATGCAGGATTCAATTTATCTTTAAATATTTCGCACAACACCTGCCGACTCCTTGCTTTTAGCTTTTCCTCTGGAATCGCTTCAACTGTTTGGTTTAATTTTCTTTTTAATTTTTCTATATCATTCGAGATGCCAGCATGGGAAGAAGTCTGCCTTTTGGATTTATCTTCAATGCTAACCTTTTTCAATATTTCTTTTATAATTGCGTCTGCCTCTTTACCAAATACAAGTTCGTGATTACCGATAGACGGATACAGGGGAATCGCCTTGTCTCCAATATAGTTATTGGAGATTACCTTTAAAAAGCTATTGTATTCTTTATAATAGATCATATCCCCGGTAAATAAGATAAATTCAGGGTTCATCTCCCGAATAACCTTTGCGATTGCATTATGTTTTCTTTGAGGTTTTTCCATTGTCAAAATATCCTGACGGGTATCCCCATAGACAATAAAATGTAACGCACTTGCATAGAGCTTTTGGGAAAAAAGAAAGAGGATAGCTGCAACATTTATTATAAGCAGGAATGTCTTAATATGTTTACGCATGTCTGTTAGTCCTTCTGATTATACTCAAAACAAATTATTATCATCCGCCTTCAAACAGAACTATTTAAAAAAGGAAAATTGATGTTATATAGTACAAACATACAAAGCAGTGTCAAGCCTAATTATAGGCGTGTCCAAAGACAAAACCAATTGTCATAAAAATGTCCGGGTTGATGTGCCTATTATTTGGTAAGACTACAGCGGGGATACTGCAATATTTTTTTATATGGAATTGCGTGTGATAAAACACTTCTCACTTTTGGTACTATACAAGACAAGATAATGCTGGAAAACAAAGAGGATAAAAATTGCGCAAAGAAAAGTGTTGCATTATAAGGAAATAATAAAAGACGTCTCACTTTTTTATAGCAGGTTCTATATTAATATTTTTACCCTTAATTCTAACACTTTTCATAACGTCCTGGACATTTCTTGCATGTTCTTTCGGCACTTCAACAAAAGTATACTTATCGAAGACATCAATAGATCCGATTAATTTACCAGAAAGACCTGTTTCCCCTGCAATTGCGCCCAAAATATCTCCCTTGCTTATTTTTTGGTTTTTTCCTATGTTAATAAACAACCTCACCATTCCCGGCGCTGCTCCCGTATCGCCAAACTCTTCTTCCTGCACCGGCGATGCTTTGCCGTCTTCACCCATAACCATTTTTAACAAAGAGGCGGCGATGTCTAAAGAAGTATATTCTTCCTCGATTAACCTTTCAACCCAGTTAATATATTTTCCCATGTGACCTTCGTCTATAGACTCTTTTATTTTTTCCAAAAGCAGGTTTGTCTTAATTTCCTCTACATCGCTGAGAGAAGGAATCTTCTGAAGCGTAATTTTTGTCTTTGCGTATCGTTGTATATCCCTTATTTGATAAATCTCTCTACCTACCACAAAAGTAAAAGCGCGCCCTGTTCTTCCCGCCCTACCTGTTCTTCCTATCCTGTGTATATAATATTCCTCATCATGCGGCACATCATAGTTGAATACAGCTTCAATATCGTCTACATCAATCCCTCTGGCCGCCACATCAGTTGCCACTAAAATTTCAATAGTTCCTTTTCTGAATTTGGACATAACCCTATCCCTTTGCGTCTGGTTCATATCTCCATGAAGTCCATCAGCCGAATATCCTCTTGCCTGGAGGTGTCCCACCAATTCATCTACGCGTTTTTTTGTATTACAAAACACCAATGATAATTTCAGATTATATAAATCAATTAAACGGGACAGAATATCTGGTTTTGTCCGCTCTTTGACTTCATAATAAATTTGCTCGATGCTGGGAACTGTCAACTCTTTATGTACCATTTTTATAAATTCAGGGTTGTTCTGATACTTCTTCGTCAAATTTAAAATAGCTTGAGGCATGGTCGCAGAAAAGAGAATAGTTTGTCTTTGCTCAGGAATTTTTTTCAGAATAAACTCAATATCTTCTCTAAATCCCATGTCCAACATCTCGTCTGCTTCATCCAATATGATTATTTTTACGCTATTCATTTTCAGGGTATTACGGTTCATATGGTCCATGACTCGGCCCGGAGTGCCAATAATAATTTGAACACCTTTTCTTAACACCCTAATCTGGCGATCTATAGGTTGTCCACCGTAAATAGGTAATATTTCAATGCCCTTTTTATATTTTGAAAGTTTTTTTAGTTCCTCTGCCACCTGAATTGCCAGCTCTCTTGTGGGACATAAAATTACAACCTGCAACTTCCTGTTCTCTGGATCAATCATCTCTAATGCAGGGATACCAAAGGCTGCTGTTTTTCCTGTGCCCGTTTGTGCTTGTCCAATTACATCCTTCCCTTCTAAAATAGGTGGAATGGATTGCAATTGAATGGGTGTGGCCTCTTCAAAACCCATATCCGTAATCGCCTTTTGCATTTCTCTTGATAAATGTAAATCTTCGAATCTTAATTTTTCTGTGTTTAATTCTTTCTTCATTGTGTGTGTATTTTCCTTATATCTGATTATTGGTTTTATAATACATGCACCATATCCTTAAATTGTCTGCCTCGTTCTTCATAATTAAGGAACATGTCATAACTGGCACACGCAGGAGAAAGTAATACAACGTCTCCTGCCTTTGTCATCGTATTTGCCTGTTGAAATGCCTCTCTGAAGGTTTCTGGTGTTAATATTGAAGGCGTTTCTTTTGTTCCTTTTGTTTTCAAAATGAGTTCTTTTATCTTCTTCGCTGTTTTTCCAATGAGGACAATGGCCTTAACGTTTCTAGCACATACCTCTGCAAATTCTTCAAAATCACTTCCCTTATCATAACCACCAGCAATAAGTATTACTGGTGATTGAAATGCCGTGACGGCTGCAATGGCTGATTCTGGCGTAGTAGCCTTGGAATCGTCGTAATAACGTACGCCATTTACCTCCCTTACAAACTCCAGACGGTGTTCTAATCCAGCAAATGTTGTAACAGCCTTTGCGATATGTTGTTCTCTGGCACCTGCAAGATATGCGGCACATGAAGCGGCTAAGATGTTTTGTATATTATGAATGCCGGGAATCTTAATTCCCGATACACACGGTATCGCTGTATTCAAACCGTTTACGGATATTATAATATCATTACCCTTTATAAATGCACCGTCTGCCAATGTGTGTTTTGCGCTGTACCATAAAACACGACCTTTACACTCCTTCTCCCACTTTCTTAATTCATGGTCATCGTAATTAAGGATAGTATAGTCATCTTGTTTCTGATGCAAGATAATACTTTTTTTCGCTTGAATATAGTCCTCTATGTTTGGGTGTCTATCGAGGTGGTTGGGAGATATATTGGTTAAAACACTGATGTGTGGACTTCTTTTAATATTATAAAGTTCTTTCAATTGAAAACTGGAAAGTTCCAACACAACGATTTCATGGGATTTTATTTCTTCAAGGTGTGTCAGTAATGATTTCCCGATATTTCCTCCAACCCAAGTCCTACGTTGTGTCTGTTGTAAAATTTCACCAGTAAATGTGGTGGTTGTGGACTTCCCGTTGCTACCAGTGATACCTATAATTGGCGCAGGACATAGCTTAAAGAAGATATTTATTTCTGTATCTGTTGCTACATTGTTATTTCTCGCAATTTGTATAAATTTTGAATCCTTTGGTACGGCAGGATTCACGATAACCAAGTCTGCATTTATAAAATCTTCTTCATGGTGTCCCCCTAGTTTGTATGAAATAGGAAGTCCTTCAAGCTGTTTTATGGACGGAGAAAGTTCCGTCGCGCTCCTCAGGTCGGTAACGGTAACGCAAGCGCCTTGCCTGGCAAGAAATTGAGCAATGCCTACCCCGCCACCAAACAATCCTAACCCCATAACAGTGATCTTTTTATTTTTAAATTCATTATACATGGAATTAATTTTACCCGTATTATCAAGGCTTTCAATGAAATTTAAAAATCTTTACTTTAAAGATAACCACAGATTTCACATATTACGCAGGTTTGTTAAAACTCTAAATCCAAAATACCAAATCCGGAGCAAACTCAAAATAACTAAAATTCCAACTTCTAGATTACAGTTATAACTTTTATATAGAGTGTCATTATGTTTTTTACCTTGTCAATATGTATAAAAGAATTACCGTACCTGTCATATTGACACATAATCAATAAGTATTCAAATAGTGCGCTGTCACAATGACATATCTTAGTAATTATTGAGGATTTTTAAATTTTTTATCACTACAAAGATTTGTACTTATATAATTGACAATTAATTATTTAGGTGAATTAAAACAATACTAATTCAGACTATTACTAATGTTAATATATCGGCATTCAATTTGCTACCTCTCAATAATACTATACAATAGATTTCATTCTAGAATAGAAATTTTGGAGGAAACATAAATATGTCGGCAAAAAAGATTATATTTGACCATGAGGCTCTGGAAACCATCAAGCTTGGCGTAAAACAACTTGCGGATGCAGTAAAGATTACGCTGGGACCGCGAGGACGCAACGTTGTTATTCAAAAGAGCTTTGGCTCACCAACCATCACGAAGGATGGCGTTACGGTTGCGAAAGAGATAGAACTTGAAGACCACATGCAAAATATCGGCGCGCAGATGGTAAAGGCTGTTGCATCGAAAACCAGTGATGTCGCTGGTGACGGCACCACCACTGCTACTGTATTAGCAGAGGCTATTTTCGTTGAAGGATTAAAAAACGTGACAGCCGGCGCAAATGCAATGGCGCTCAAACGCGGCATTGATAAGGCAGTCGAAACGGTGGTAAAAAAGCTGAAAGAAATGTCCATTTCCGTTAAAGGCCGAAAGGAAATTGAACAGGTTGCCACGGTTGCCTCAAATTATGACACTGAAATCGGAAAGATCATAGCCGATGCCATGGAAAAGGTTGGAAAGGACGGCGTCATTACTGTGGAAGAGGGCAAAAGTCTGCAAACTGAGGCAAATTGGATCGAGGGTCTGCAGTTCGATAAAGGTTATCTGTCACCATATTTTATTACTAATCCAAATGCGATGCAATGTGTGCTGGAAGACGCATATATTTTGATACATGAGAAGAAAATTACAACAGCCAAACCGATTGTCTCGATATTAGAAAAGGTTGCGCAAACCGGCAAACCCCTTCTCATTATTGCGGAAGAACTGGAAGGGGAAGCTCTAACACTTCTGGTTGTAAACAAACTCCGCGGCGCCTTAAAATGCGCAGCAGTAAAGGCTCCTGGATTTGGAGACAAGCGCAAGGCCATGCTGGAAGATATTGCCATTCTTACAGGCGGTCAGGCGATATTTGAAGATCTGGGTATTAACATGGAGTCTATACAACTAAAAGATCTGGGTCGTGCAAAAAAGATTGAAATTGATAAGGAAAATACCACCCTTATTGAAGGCGCAGGTGAAAGCAAAAAAATCAAAAGTCGTATTGAACAGATAAAAAAAGAGATTTCTATAACTACCTCAGACTACGATCGCGAAAAGCTTCAAGAAAGGCTGGCGAAGATGGCTGGAGGCGTAGCCCAGATTAATGTAGGCGCCGCTACCGAAAGCGAGATGAAAGAAAAGAAGGCGCGTGTGGAAGACGCACTTCATGCCACCCGTGCGGCCGTTGAAGAGGGTATCCTTCCGGGTGGAGGCGTGGCGCTTTTAAGGGCTGTCTCCGCTCTGGATTCACTTAAACTTACAAGTGACGAAGCCGTGGGCGTTGATATTATCAGGAGGGCTTTGAGATCTCCATTAAGACAGATAGCTATAAATGCAGGCGCAAACGCAGCTATAGTTGTCGAGAGGGTAGAATCAGCAAAAGGAAACGAAGGTTATGATGCCAGCGCAGATCGCTACTGCGATATGGTCAAAGAAGGCATCATTGATCCAACGAAGGTGGTTCGAACGGCGTTACAAAATGCTGCCAGCATAGCTACTTTACTGCTTACAACAGATGCTATTGTGGGCAAGATCCCTGAAAAGAAGAAGATGCCTCCAATGCCGCCAGGTGGTGGTGGATACGGCGGGTATGGAGATATGTACTAATAGTTGGTTTGTATTAACAATTGACAAGAAACCCCGCGCATGCGCGGGGTTTCTTGTTTCTGCTCTGCATAATCAGAAAGCAGAGAAGTGATTCAACCCAACCGCAAGGAATTTTAAATAATTTTGTTTGATGTCAAAAGGAATTATCCTCTATAATTCGGAGACAATAAACTCCTTGCACTTAAAAATAAAAATTGATATATATTAAGCTGTTTCAATGAAAATGGTTTTATAGGTAAGAATCTTTGTAAATTTTTGTATTATTAATTACGAAGACAATGCAAAATAAGATTGAAAATTTGTTTAAAGAGTTTTTTGCCTTTGACAAAAATATTCCGTCTAATCCTTCAAATCCGTGGCAGCCTCCGACAGACGTTTATGAAACTCCTGATGAAATAGTGGTTAAGATGTCTATTTCCGGGATAAAGTCCGATGACATTCATGTTGCCTTTTCAAATGACATCCTCACAATAAGCGGTTATATACCTGACACATCCCATCATGAAAAAACCTGCTTCTATCTGGTTGAAATTCGTTATGGATATTTTGAGAGGAGTGTCTTCATTCCCAAACCTATTGACACGAACAAAATCCAGGCTTCTTACAAGGATGGCTTTTTACAAGTCGTTTTGCCCAAGACAAAACAGCAATCAGCCGGGACGTTTTCAATAAAAATTAATTTTAAGCAATAAATTTATTAGAACGGTAAACTATTAAGAAATACAGGGGTGGGCAGCCGCTTTTCCCTACAATAAATATTTTTTTTAAAGTTTTTCCTCTGTAAATTCTGTAGTAAATTCTAATAACATCTTTTTATAAACGGCATAAAATAATATGACAGATAATGAAAAAACTTCGTCTGAATCCAACGACTCATCAGGTCTGGAAACTACTGTAACTGACGAAAATAAAACAGGTAAATTGAAAATACCAAAGGAAATACCTATCCTTCCAGTCAAGGATACGGTTGTTTTCCCAAGTATGGTAGCGGCATTAAGTGTCTATACTGAAAGAGACCTCAAGCTCCTGAATAACGTCTTAGCTGGCAACCGCTTTTTAGCGCTTGTAGCACAAAAAGACAAAGAGCTTAAAGTTGTAAAACAATCTGATTTGTATGAATATGCCACTGCGGCAGTAGTACTACAAATGCTTCGTATGCCTGATAACTCAGCAAAAATGCTGGTGCAAGGCGTAAGGAGGATCAAGATTGATGAATATGTCCAGAAAGACCCTTATTTTAAGGCAAAGGTGACAGCCCTCGAAGACACCCTTGAGAGTGATATTGAAACTGAAGCCCTGGCAAGAAATGCTGCAGACCAGTTTATTCGTATGATTTCAATGGCGCCGTCTTTGCCAGAAGAATTAAAAATAGCAATAGTCAACGTTGACAGCCCAAGCCGTCTGGCTGATATGATTGCATCTCACTTAAATGTCAGTATAGCTGAAAAACAACAGGTACTTGAATCACTTAATGTAAAACAACGTTTACAGAAGGTAACGGCTTTAATTACCAGCGAAATGGAAGTACTTGAAATGGCTACAAAGATACAGTCGCAGGTAAAAAGTGAGATGGAAAAAGGGCAGAGGGAATATTATCTGAGACAGCAGCTTAAGGCTATCCAGGAAGAATTGGGGGAAGGTGATGAGCGGACTATCGAGGTAAAGGAACTTACTAAAAAAATTGAAGAGGCAAAATTGCCTCCAGAAGCCAAAAAGGAAGCCGAGAGAGAATTGAATCGTCTTGCTAAAATGCCTACTGCTTCTGCTGAATATACCGTTTCGAGGACATACCTTGACCTGATACTTGCACTTCCTTGGTCAATAAGTACAACCGATAGTCTTGATATTCAGGCGGCCAAAAAGATATTAGATGAAGACCATTATGACCTTGAAAAGGTTAAAGAAAGGATTCTCGAATATCTTGCAGTTCGAAAGTTGAAACATGATATGAAAGGTCCTATTCTGTGTTTTGTGGGACCACCTGGCACTGGAAAGACTTCGGTAGGGATGTCGATTGCACGTGCAATGGGGAGGAAGTTTGTTCGTATGTCCCTGGGTGGAGTACGAGATGAAGCTGAGATTAGAGGCCATCGGCGTACTTACATTGGTGCATTACCGGGCAGTATCATCCAGGGTTTGCGAAAGGCGGGTTCCAATAACCCCGTGTTTATGCTCGATGAGATTGATAAGCTAGGCGCCGATTTCAGAGGCGACCCATCGGCGGCGCTGCTTGAAGTATTAGACCCAGAACAACATCATGCGTTCTCTGACCATTACCTGGACGTACCATTCGATCTTTCAAAGGTGATGTTCATTACTACTGCAAATATCCTGGATCCCGTTCCTCCGGCGCTCAAGGATAGGATGGAGGTGCTGGAACTTCCTGGATATACAGCGGAGGAGAAGGTATTTATCGCAAAACAGTTTACCATACCAAAACAATTTAAAGAACATGGACTCACGAAAGAACAAATCACAATCGAGGATGACGCTATTAGGGCAATCATCAGTGATTACACGCGTGAGGCGGGCATCCGTAATCTCGAACGAGAAATTGCCCACATTTGCCGGAAGGCTGCCAAAGACATTGCGTCAGGCGAAAAAAAATATGTAAATGTTACGGCAGACCTGTTGCACAAACTATTAGGCCCTATTAAATTTTTCTCAGAAGTTGCTGAACGGACTGCTGAAGCTGGTGTGGCTACAGGTCTTGCATGGACACAGGCTGGTGGGGACATCCTCTTTATCGAGGCCACCTCCATGTCAGGTACGGGAAAACTCATGCTGACAGGACAGTTGGGCGACGTCATGAAGGAATCGGCGCAGGCGGCAATGAGCTATATTCGTGCCAAAGTAAAGAAACTGGGAATTACCTTTAAAGATTTTAATAAATATGATTTCCATATCCACATCCCTGCCGGCGCCATTCCCAAAGATGGTCCTTCTGCTGGTGTGACAATGGCAATGGCGCTGATATCGCTGTTGAAGGGGATACCGGTTCTTTCTCATGTGGCAATGACGGGCGAGATCACATTGCGCGGGCGTGTGCTGCCCGTAGGTGGCATCAAAGAAAAGGTGCTGGCTGCAAAGAGGGCAGGAATTACCACTATTATCTTACCAAAACGAAATGAAAAAGACCTTGTCGAAGTGCCTGAAAATGCAAAGAAGGAGATGAACTTCATATTTGTGGAAAGGGTTGATGAGATGCTGCCAGTCGTTTTTGGTGCAAAAGAACCTGAAAAGAAGAGGAAAAAGATATTTAGTAAGACCTAGTTTACCCACGAATGACGCTCGAAATATACGAAATCCCTTTCGCGTACTTTAGCGTCATTCGTAGGCATCTCTATTAATAAAATATTCTTGACCTTTGAAAGTCGTGGGGTATAGTATTTTCCTGGGGTGGATGATCACCGGTCCAAGTACCAGGGAAGAGTTTGAAAAACCCTAGGGCGTCAGGACAAAGGCCATAGAACCTCTCTGAATCCTGTTAGCAGAAGCGCCCCGCGCCATACTACTACGGCTATAGGTAGAATTAAAAGCCCTTTGGACACATTAAATCTAAGCCAAAA
>MHXP01000011.1 GCA_001824485.1 Planctomycetes bacterium GWA2_39_15
CGTTGGGGATATAATAAGTGTTATCGGCCGCATATATGGAAGTATGAATACACCCTCGTTGGGGATATAATAAGTGTTATCGGCCGCATATATGGAAGTATGAATACACCCTAACACGATCATAATTAATAACTTTTTCATCTAAAAATATGTAATATTCCTGTTATTCAAACTTTTCTACGGGACATACCAATTAACATCCCCTCCCTCGATGGGAGGGGTAAGGGGAGGGTGAAAATAAACAATACCCTTTCCGCACATGAATGTTTCATGTGCCATTGTTTTCCTTATACGCCAGGAATGCCTTATGTAAATTATCCAAAACATCTGTGGCAATCATCGAAATTTCGCCCTTCTCCCGCGCCGCAATGTCGCCAGCCAATCCATGTAAATATACTCCCAACTGTGCCGCCTCGAACGGTGCATATTGCTGCCCCAATAAGGCTGCAATCATACCCGTTAACACATCTCCTGCGCCAGCCGTTGCCATACCGGGATTACCTGTTTCATTAATATAGAATTTATCTTCGTTAATAACAATGGTCTTGTACCCTTTTAATACCAGCGTCACATTTTTTTTGCCTTTAACAAACATCTTCGCAACTTCTAAACGCCTTGATTGAACCTCTTGAGTTGACATCCCAATTAGACGTGCCATTTCGCCGGGATGCGGCGTTAGCACCGTATGTTTTTTAATGCTGTCTAATATCTTAGGATTATCAGCAAGGGCATTAATGCCATCGGCATCCAGAACGATAGGGCGATCCAGTGATTGCAATAACCACAACACCAATTTCTTAGTCTCTGGGTACTGAGATAGACCTGGACCAATGGCGATCGCATCAAACCGTTGTGAAAAATCGAGGATGTCCTGACGTCCCAGTTCTGATAAGGTCTTTAAATGCGTCTCTGGCAAGGGATGTGTCATCACGCAGGTTAGCTTAGACGCCACAATCCCATGCAAACTTTCAGGAATTCCCAGAGTGACAATTCCAGCGCCAGCACGTAAGGCTGCAGTACTGCACATGCAGGCTGCGCCAGTCATGCCACCGGAGCCTGCCAGCACAAAGACTCGTCCATAGTCCCCTTTGTGGGTGTCAGGCTTTCGAGAAGGAATCTTCGGTATGTCTTTTACTTCATACATAAAATCACTTTTATTTCTTCGTTCGATTGATCAAAGAGGCGACGTAAGCTGCCCCAAAACCGTTGTCAATATTTACAACCGAAACACCAGAGGCACAACTATTCAACATGGATAAAAGCGGTGCAACTCCATAAAAACTTGCTCCATAACCGATACTTGTTGGCACACCGATGACGGGGCAATCTACCAAACCACCAACCACGCTTGCCAATGCCCCTTCCATTCCAGCCACTACAATAATTACATTTGCCTTTAGTAATTCTCCATGACTCTTCATCAACCTATGTATCCCGGCAACACCAACATCATAAAGCACCTTTACATTATTACCCATAATCTCAGCAGTTACCCTTGACTCCTCGGCTACAGGGATATCAGAGGTTCCTGCTGTAATAATCAGTATGAGTCCCTTGTGTGGTTTTCTGCGAGTTTTTCGTATTGTGATAGTCCTTGCCTGCTCGTTGTAAACAGCTTCAGGAAATTTTTTGGAAACAGCATCATAAATCTCCTTATCAGCGCGAGTCGCAAGCATGTCGTTTCCGCCAGAGATTATATGCTCTACAATCTTTACAACCTGCCCAGCAGTTTTACCCATACAAAAAATAACCTCTGGAAAACCGCAACGAATTTTGCGATGACTGTCAACTTTGGCAAAACCCATGTCCTTGTAAGGCAATTCCTTGATCTTCCCCAGGACATCGCTTAGTGTCACTTCACCAGCCTTATAATTTTCTAATAATTGTTTTATTACATCAATATCCATATTAATCTCAAATGTACTGAAAATTTATATTATCACCCTGCGAAACTTCTTTTTAGAAAGTTCTTTATGGATTGTCTAAAAAGTATGGTTCGTAATACTCCCCTCTATCAAGAGGTAACACACCCCATTCCCCTCTCGAGAGGGGATTAAGGGGTGTGTTATATTGGCAAACGACACACCCCTTTATCCCCTCTTTTTAGAGGGGAAAACACAATGCTCCATTAATTTGTGCATGGCAACTCATACTGTATTCTTAATCCCGTAAAACTGAATAAAGGTAAAGAATTACTTTTCAGATAGTTCCGTTACTTGATTGCGGCTATGCTGTGTTTATGGAACTGCTTCCAAATCAAGCTTTGCAACATCTCCTTCTAAATATTTCTTATAAGCCAGACCTGCAACCATCGCAGCATTATCCGTACACAATATGGGCGATGGATAATAAACCGGGATGCCTGTCTCATTCGATTTATCTTTCAACCGCTGACGCAGTCTTGAGTTCGCCGCTACACCACCACCTAATAGAATTCCACGGACATTATACATCTTGGATGCCAGTAAAGTTTTGCCTATCAGAACATCAACCACTGCTTCCTGGAAACTTGCCGCAATATTTGCGATTTCATGTTCGGATGGCGTTTTCGATTTGGACGTCTTTGAATCCTGCCCCCGATAATGATATAACACAGCCGTCTTGAGTCCGCTAAAACTAAAATCAAGTGAATCCTTTTCAAGATAAGACCTCGGAAACGATATCGCACACTGATTTCCTTGTCTTGCGAGCCTGTCAATAACAGGTCCTCCGGGATACCCAAGGCCTAATATCTTTGACACTTTATCAAACGCCTCACCGGCAGCATCATCAATTGTTCCGCCTAACGGAATATGCTTCGTCTCACTCTCTGATAAAAAAAGAGTAGTATGTCCTCCTGAGACTACCAAACTAATAGCAGGATATTGTATAGTTTCGCTCTCGAGATTATTCGCATAAATATGAGCATGCAGGTGGTCTATTGCTATTAGAGGCACGTCCAGCGCCATGCACAACGTCTTGGCGGTTGTTACGCCAATTAACAATGCCCCAATTAAACCCGGTGTGTTCACAACGGCAATTGCGTCAATTTCAGCAAGCTGTACTTTTGCATCAATAAGGGCATTGTTAACAACATCAATAATCGCCTCTAAATGCGCCCTGCAGGCAATTTCGGGAACCACACCTCCAAACTGACGATGTAAAACATCCTGAGACAGAATAATACTCGATAATATTTCTTTCCCGTCTTTTACAACCGCAGCCGAGGTTTCGTCACACGATGTTTCTATACCAAGGATTATCATACCATAAAAAAGGCAGGAATATATCCTGCCTTAACCAAAACAATTTAAATTTAAACAATAGTCAATATTTTATGGGGTGCTTGCACGCTTTGCATAGACCTGTATACCTTTCAGGACATCAACAGCTCTTTCAAGCTGTATATCAATGTAATGCTGCTTTTCTTTTCCCTCAACTGTTCCTTTTGGTACTGTTTCATTTACCTTTAATTCGCTAATTTTAGTATCTATATTAATCATGGATAAATGTTCATGCAATGCCCTTGCTTCAGCAAAATTGAGATTGACATTTACGTGCGGTTCAATTCCCTTTTCATGAATACAAACCCCTGAGGGTGTATAGTATCGCGCCGTTGTCAATTTCAATGCAGCCTTTCCATCTCCCACGGGTATCAGACTCTGCACAGACCCCTTACCAAATGTCTTGATGCCCAACAGTAAACCCCGTTTACTGTCCTTAATTGCACCAGCGACAATTTCCGAGGCGCTCGCACTTCCATTATTTACCAGCACCACCATTGGAAAATTGGGATACGTCCCTGGTTTATGCGCTTTATACACATAATCCTGTGTCTTCTCTCTTCCTCTGGTAGAGACAATTACACCCCTCTCCAGAAATTTATCAGCCATATCAACAGCAACATTTAATAAACCACCCGGATTAAATCTCAAGTCCAATATTAAACATTTCATGCCTTTCTTCAATAAATCTTGAATTGCAGCGTCCATATCCTTTACGGTGTTCTCCTGGAAATTAGTTACAGCAAGATAACCGATTTTGTATTCATCGTCAACCATTCTTGCACCCCGTATGCTTCTGACGTGAATCTTTGCACGTTCAATAGTAATATCTACAGTGGCTGTATCGCCTTCGTGAAAAACAGTCAGGGTAATCTTCGTACCTAACTTTCCACGAAGCTTTCTTACAGCATCCCGGATAGTCATACTTTCAGTAGACTCACCATCAATCTTAATTATCCGATCCCCCACCAATATTCCGGCTTTAAAGGCAGGAGAATCAAGGATGGGAGTAATTACTGTCAACAGCCCATCTTTTACAATTACCTCGATACCTAACCCTTCAAATTCGCCTTCTGTTTCAATTTTCAGGTCTTCTAACTCCTCGGAACCAAAATATTGGCTATATGGGTCAAGACCTGAAAGCATGCCGCGGTAAGCATTAGTAAGGATTGTATTGAGTGATACTTCATCAACATATCTATCCTGTAATTCCTTTACGACTTTGATAAATTCTTCGAATTCATCATAAATATCCTTTTTGTTCTGCTCGACACTTTCTTTAACTTCAACAGGAGGCTTTTCATCGGATTTGTCTTGCCCGAATGAAACTGCTCTAATTGATATGATAATTATAATTGATAAAAAAATGTAAAACCTTTTACTCATTTTTTCTTCCGCTCTATGGCTAGTTTTGCCGCTAAAACAATATCTTCAGGAAGGAGATGATATTCCTTAAATAGGATATCCGGTTCACCAGACTGACCAAAACGATTGTCAATGCCAATCATCTCTATAGGTACAGGGTATGTTCTGGACAATACAGATGCTACAGCACTGCCCAA
Source organism: Planctomycetes bacterium GWA2_39_15 (assembly GCA_001824485.1). Lineage (GTDB taxonomy): Bacteria > Planctomycetota > Brocadiia > Brocadiales > Brocadiaceae > 2-12-FULL-39-13. The sequence continues at coordinate 4,826 of MHXP01000011.1, forward strand.
ACCACCTTCAAGCACATGTTGTTCTGCTGTAACGACGGCATTTACCTGTTTTGCAACCTTTACGAGGGTTTCCTTATCAAGAGGTTTTATGGTATGCATATTAATTATCGTTGCTTCTATTCCATCTTTAGCTAGCATATCTGCTGCCTTAAGTGAGTTTGCCACTAATGCCCCACAGGCAACAATTGCCACGTCTTTTCCACTTCTGAGTACATTAGCTTTTCCAATAGTGTAGGGTTCTTCTTTCTTTGTAATTACTGGTACAGCAGCCCTGCCCAAACGGATATACACGGGACCCTTATAAGTTACAGCAGCCAGAATGGTTTTTCTTGTTTCAACCGCATCGCATGGCTCAATCACCGTCATGGTTGGTATCGTTTGCATTAAGGAGATGTCTTCTATACACTGATGTGAAGCCCCATCTGGTCCAACGGATACGCCGCTATGCGTGGCGACAATCTTCACATTTAACCCGCTATAACAGACCGTATTCCTGATCTGTTCCCATGCACGGCCTGTGGCAAAGATACTGAAACTGCTCACAAAGGCTATTTTCCCACAAGTCGCCAATCCCGCAGCCGTATTCACCATATTGGCTTCAGCAACTCCCATATTAAAAAATCTATCGGGAAATTTCTTGCCAAATTTCGCTGTGGTTGTGGACTTTGAAAGGTCGGCATCCAGCACGACTATATCTTTGTTTTTTTCTCCGAGTTCTAGTAGTGCGTCACCGTATGCCTGACGCGTGGCTATCATTTCTGTCATTTTATATTTTCACCATTTGTAATAATTCGGTACATTAAAGAATACACCTATGGTTTATTTAACTGTTATTATTTCTTACTAATACGTTTTGCCTTATCTTTTCTTATTTTTTCTAATTGTTTAATATCTATTAAGTCCATAGGCCTGCTAACTTCTTTTTTGTTCTTTATTAATTGCAGGATTCCTATATAATAAACCGGCATAAGCGACTTGCCGAAAAACCCTTTTGTTTTATTTGCCCAAATCTCATTCCATTCAACACCTGTAATAGAAGTTGAAATATCTATTCGTACAGGTTCGTAACCTAGCTGAATAGTAAAATTGGGTTCAGTGAAATCAGTTATTTTTAAACCTAAAGACCCAAATCCAAAATCTTTCAAAGCATGTAATAATTTGATGGCATTTCTCTCTGTTGCTTCAATAAGAATATCTAAATCCTTTGTTGTCCGTGGAATCAGATATGCACCCAAAGCATATCCACCCACTATCACATATCTAACTTTGTGACAATTTAGTAATTTTAAAAACTCGTTGAAGTCTTTGTGCATTAACATCTACTCCGTGCATCTCGCAGTAATCTTCCCACAAAGAATAAACAACTTCTGTTTTTGTCGAATAAGACAGTGATAACCACCCCTCTAAATCATTTTTTCCCATCCTATCTATATCATTAGGATCATCAAGTTTATATTTTCTTACAATTTTTTTCATGCAAGGAGAATAAAAACCTCATAATAATTTGCTGTCAGGAGGAAACCCCTGACAGCACTAGTATAACTCGTTTCTGTGATATTCCGTGTATTTCTGTGGTAAAATTTATAATTATTTAAGTTCAGCCAGTGCCCGTTCTGCCTCTTCTTTTGAAGGGGCTTTTCCATGCCAATCAACCTGATTTTCCATAAAAGAGACACCCTTCCCTTTAATTGTTTTTGCCACAATGATGGTTGGTCGCCCTTTTATCTTCTCTGCCTCATCATAAGCAGTCAGTATAGACTTGTAATCATGTCCATTAATTTCTATCACATGCCACCCGAAACTACGCCATTTTTCCGGGATTGGATGCGGCGACATAATTTCATTTATAAATCCATCAATCTGCAGTCCATTGTTGTCAAGGATAGCACAAAGATTATCCACTTTATAATGACTGGCAGCCATTGCTGCTTCCCAGACCTGCCCCTCCTCAATTTCTCCATCGCCCAACATTACATAAGTTCGATAGTCCTTTTTATCTATCTTTGCTGCAAGGGCAATCCCCAAACCAACCGAAAGTCCCTGTCCCAACGACCCGCTTGATATCTCAATGCCCGGCGTTGTTTTCATACAGGGATGACCTTGAAGGATGCTTCCGAATTGCCTGAGTGTATCAAGCTTATCTACAGTAAAATAACCAATTTCTGCAAGCAGTGCATAAAGTGCCGGACAAGCGTGACCTTTCGACAGAATGAATCTATCCCTGTCCGGCCATGTTGGCTGCTGCGGATTATATCTTAATTTATTATAAAAAAGTGCGACAAGTAAGTCCACTATTGATAATGAACTGCCGGGATGCCCTGAACCTGCCTTAGCCAGCATTCGTATAACATGTCTTCGAATAACCTTTGCACGTTCTTCTAAAGATTTAATATCCAAACACTGTGAATTTTTCATAATTTAATACCAAGTAAAAATAAAAATCTCTGTTTTTATATAATTTAAAAACCTAAAAGCCAGACTGTCTCTTTGTAAGTTTTCCAATATGTCAGGAATGAAAAAAGGCAGGAAGTTATAAATTGTGTGTTGGCAATTATCTCATATTTGTGAAGCAACAATAATTTCTAAAAAAGTGGTGGGCAGAGCCGGGATTGAACCGGCGACACCAGGATTTTCAGTCCTGTGCTCTACCAACTGAGCTATCTGCCCCTTTCATCTGCAATACACTAACCTACAAGACCAATTTCACAAATATTATAGATATAGATGCATTGATAAGTCAAGGTTTTTATTGCCCTATTTAATGACTTGAAAAATACATACGTTTGAACTTTAACGTGCAAAATAGCGCTATAAATAATATAAAAAACATTCATAAAATAATACTATACACGCTACAATATTTATCTTTATAAACAATTCTCATATTAGGGTCTTTATTGGCATTTTTAATGAAACCCTTATGTTCGTTATCAGTAAGCACACAAAATGAGTTAAATTTTTCTACTATAATTTTATGAGGATTCTCAATCTTTCCTTTTGTGATATCCTGCCATGTGCGATATAAGGATTTGTTATGTCTGTACATATAATTAGGGTCCAAACCAACGATGTAATAATTATCCGTATTATAGAAAAAAAGTTGGGGGAAATCGTCCCAATCAGTATTAAATACAATTGTTCCAGGTTTGGTATGTTCCTTTAACCATAGAGCAGCGCCTTTATAGTAATCTTTCGAAGGTTCTCCTTCCAATTCTTTACGAGCAGCCACAAAATTGGTAATGGTGAAATAACCCGTTATTAAGACAACTATGCTTAATACACAATAAGATATGCCTCTTTTAACAAAGCGGTTTTCCTTGTTGTTGTAAAATAAATCATTAACACCAAAGGCACAAAAGAGAAGCGCGAATGGCGGCCAATATTCGATAAACCGCCTCGATTTAAACAATAAAACCATAAAGAGCAATGACACAAAAAAGGTTGAAGTTAGTATGTAATTTTTCTTATTTAAACTACCCAGTACCAGCCCAATAGTTCCAAAAAAGAGAATAAATACAAATGCTGAATCCTTCAAAAGAAAAAAAGTATTATAAGGATACCATTCATTCCCTACTTGAATGGATGTATCGCTGGATGATATACGTCCAAAATTAAAGAAATAAGATTCAATGTTTGATGGGAAAAATGGATTAATTATGATTCCAGCAAGCATACCTGAAAATAAATAAATTAATAATTTGAAATCTGCCTTCTTTTCTATAAAAAGTTCACACAAAAAAAATATCAGTGTAATTGCAATTAGCAATGGAAAACCATCGTATAACCAAACAAAAGAAAATGCCAGAGCTGCAAGGTTTTTGTATCTCTTTTTTATGATAAAATATACACAGAGTAACATCAATGCCAGAGAAATACCCTGAACACGCAGCATGCTAATTCGATACAAAAAGGCATGGGAAGAGGAAAGAAAGGCAACTACCCAAAAGAAAGAGTACTTAATTCTGCAAAGCCTTAAAATTATATAAAAACTAAGTCCAGCCAGTGCCGCAAAGATAAACGCCGCACACTTTCCCCAGAAAATTAAGTTACCAAAAGTAAATGGCATATACAAAATATGCTGCAGGAAATGATGATCTCTGAAATAATCCTTAAATATAGCAAATTGCATCCATGGCAACTTATATATTATTCCATGCTCCCGCATTAACTGACTAAATTTAATGTGAAAATACCCATCTCTATCGGCAATTTTATTTGTAGAAAACTGGAGGAAACAGAAAAATGAAAAGACCATTATGAAAACCAAAAGATGCAAGTACAAATCAGAAGTCATAAGACTGCGCACTTGATCTTTTGCATTTGAATATCCGGTATTTTTTTTGTATGTGGTTACATCCATACAAATATTTTAGTCCCTTCCATTTCAAAAGACAGTAACACTCATTGTGTATTCACGAAAAACAAAAAACAGCCTGAAGACAAACAAAAAAGACTTATAGCAGAATTATTTGTTAAATACTATAAGTATTTTTAAGCCGTTCAATCATAAATTATTTCGGTAAGGGGTATCTAAATTTACTTTGCGAGCAAAAACCTAAAAAATATTGACAGGATTCTTTATATATGTCATATATAATCGAAATACTGACTTTGCTAAGGCGAAATCACACCTGGATTTTACATTCTGATTTATCATTTTTAAAGATTTTCACATGAGTCTTTAGGAATAAGTATTGTATCGTTTTGTAATTAAAATTTTCTTATGGAAAGGAGAAAATATAACCGTCTTTAATCTATTTTTGCTGGTGATAGTGTTCTTGAATTTTAGAAACAACTTATTATTATGGGGAGATGTAAGATGAAGAAGATTTTTAAAGACAGTGCAGGCGTGACCTTGACAAGCTTAAAGATACTAAAAACTGGGCTAATCGCATCAATATTAATTCTTGCCTTTTCAACAGTTCTGGTTAGCGTTAATGGAGATGATAAGGATAAAAATCAAGACGTATTGGCATTCACATCCCTTTTGAATGGCGGGCAGGAAGTTCCTGAAACCAACAGCAATGCTTTTGGGGTTGCATTTATGACCCTCGAAAAAGACACGGGTACTCTCTATTACTCAATTACCTTTACGGATGATAAGTTGGTGGGAACAGAAACGGCTACGCACTTTCATGGTCCGGCAAATCCAGGCGAGAGTGCTGCTGTTGTATTTACGGTAAGCCCTGATGTGAGTCCCCTTGGTAGTCCGAAAACTGGGTCGGTAGGTCCACTCACAAACAAACAAGTTAATGATTTGACAAAGGGGTTATTCTATCTCAACATTCATACCAGTGCTTTTTCAGGAGGAGAGATTAGAGGACAAGTTCTTCCTGTATCAAAAGTTCGTTATAATAGCAATGATAACCGTAATGACAATAGTAACGGGAACAATAATGACAATGACAATGATAACAAGAACTATAACCGCAATTGAAATTACTGTGTAAATAATCGCAGTGAAGGATTATGTGTTTAAAGCAGTTCATAAGATAAAAGTAACTTAATGATTGCTTCTTCATCAATTCTTCAGACTTTTCTGTGGGTATACTAATCAGTTTCCCCTCCCTTGAGAGACTGTGTCGTAATGTGTTTCGCTGGTCGTATATAGCTCCAAGCAATACGTATAACACAATATATTGTATAGCTAAGCTATCTAAAACTAATTATGACACAGCCTCTGATGGGGAGGGGAGGGTGAGATAAACAATGCTTTCTTATTACTTCCGACACTCCCTGTATATTTTTCAAAACCTCATTATTCCAGAATCTTTAAACTTTAAAACCTTGCCCTTCAAACCATGTATCTCTGTTATCATCTCTTTCTACTCAATGCCAGCCGCCATCAACTTCTACGATTATTCTTTTTTCATAACATATTAAACTTATTTCCACAAACTATTTTGATGTCAGATATTCCCAATCCCATCCCTCAATTTTTTTATACAAACTCTGATCTGTCAGATCATAACGAAGGGGTGTAATTGAGATATAACCTTCATTGACTGCGCTAATATCAGTACCTTCCTCACAGTGTATAGATTTATTGGTACCTATTAACCAATAATATGCCCTTCCGCTTGGATCTACACGCTTATCAAAGGTCTCTTTAAAATCATGGGCAAACTGCCGAGTTACCTTAATTCCTTTAATCTGATCGGCAGGACGAGAAGGAATATTCACATTAAGCAAAGACCCTTTTGGCAATTTATGTTTTATAATACGTTCAATAACTTTCTTTGCCACTTTTGCCGCCTCATTGACATCGGCATACTGCTCAGTAATCTCAAAAGAAACGGCAATAGATGGAAATCCCATAATCGAAGCCTCTACAGCGGCAGCTACCGTTCCTGAATAGAGGATATGAATTCCCACATTTGCACCCATGTTAAGTCCTGATATAACCACATCAGTCTCCTTTTTCATAATCTCATAAACAGCAAGCTTCACACAATCTGCCGGCGAACCATTCACACCATAACCGATAAACTCGTTGTTTAAACGTACCTCTCTGATGCGAAGGGGATGACTGAAGGTAATGGAGTGTCCCACACCGCTCTGTTCAATATCAGGCGCTACTACCGTAATCTGCCCCAGGTCTTGAATTTGATGCTTTAACGCCGCTATTCCCGGTGCGTAAATGCCATCATCATTTGTAAGCAATATCTGCATAATCTTTACCTCATATCATCGTAAAAACGTTTAATTGTTTGAATATCCACACCTGCCCAATAGGACAAAACCACCAATTTATTAATCAGCAATTGTCTTACTACCCCTTTTTTGACAAACCTCCTTGCGGAGGAAATCACAGGCATTCTTAAAAGTACAACCTTTCCCTGTCCTGCTAGTCTTTTATAAAAATCATAGTCTTCCATAATCGGTATTTCTTTGTATCCACGGAGTGCTTGAAAAACATCCCGGCGCACAAAAATACCCTGATCGCCAAAATGGAAGATTCTAAAGTCGAATCTGCTTATAAATGATATGCCTCTTAGTATAAAATTATCTGCATCAAATTCAATATAAAAGGAACCACCCACTACGGTATCATCTTTCATCCTTTTTCTTATTTCACGAAATGCGTTATCTGGCAAAAGCGTATCGGCGTGCAGAAACAGCAAAATGTCTCCTTTGCATAGTTTTGCGCCTGCATTCATCTGAATCGCCCGTCCGCGCTTACTGCTTATCACACAGGCGTACCTCTTTGCGATGGCAACCGTATTATCAGTACTTCCACCATCCACAACATAAAATTCGTAATTACCCTCTTGCTTGATAACACTCTGGAGCGTTTTTTCGATGTGGGACTCTTCATTCAATGTGGGGATGATTACAGAAATCCTCATTTAAAACCCCAGATTTCGCAGGTTACATGGATTTGCTCACCGCAGAACGTCGAGATCGCATAACAACCCCCTTTGCCCCACTTTTCTAAGAGGGATTATTGCGGTCGTCCCCCTTAACAAAGGGGGAGTTAGAGGGTTGTCACTCTGCGTTCTCCGCGCCCTGGTTTGCGGTGAACTATTACACGGATTTTGTATCAATAGCGTCGTTGTAATCCCTTTCGATACATCATTGCTTCCATTGGCAAAACAGAGGGTCTAAAAGAGTAAGGGAGGGGGCGGGGGCGCATCTTAAATATTTAAATTAGGTTGGGTTTTAAAAGACAAAACCCAACGACTTTTATTATGATTACACACCCCTTAATCCCCTCTTGATAGAGGGGAAAAACGCCACATCGCCACTCTCTATTG
>MHXP01000012.1 GCA_001824485.1 Planctomycetes bacterium GWA2_39_15
GATATGCGGTGATTTCCAAAGAATTTGTTGACATACAAAGTGCTTTAGATTGTCTTGTAAAAGATTGTTCCATTGTACTACCAGCCGATAGACAATTGAAAATTAAAGGCTTCTAAAGGGGGATAAAAATGGATATAGCTTTAATAGAAAACGAATTTAAAAAGAAAATAAGTGAGAAAATAGAAATTTTCCATGAGGGTAAAGAACGATTCAGAATATTTACTCCTTTTATGTTTGCCGATGGAGACCATTTAGTTTCTGTTTTAAAAAAATCACACAAGGGATGGGTTATTACGGATGAGGCTCATACGTATATGCATTTAAGTTATGAACTTGATATGAAGGATTTGGAAAGGGGCACCAGGCAAAAAATAATCAGTTCAACACTGTCCATGTTTGATCTGGAAGAAGATGATGGTGAAATACTCGTAAATGTGGAAGACGACATGTATGGTGATGCGTTTTATAACTTTATTCAAGGTATCTTAAAAATTACCGACGTAAATTATTTACATCGGGAGCGAGTTAAATCTACCTTTATGGATGATTTTATGGCATACATTACTGAAAAAGTCGACGAGAACAGAAGGGCATTTGATTACTTTGACAAAGCACATGACCCAGAAGGAAAATATGCTGTTGATTGCAGAATAAACGGCATGAAAAAACCTCTTTATGTATTTGCAGTGGCAAATGATGATAAATGTCGGGATGCTACAATCAGTTGTTTACAATACGAAAAATGGGAATTACCGTTTCGTTCGGTGGCTATTTTTGAAGATCAAGAAAAAATTAGTCGTAAGGTTTTAGCCCGTTTCAGCGATGTTTGTGAAAAACAATTCTCAAGCCTTTACTTAAACAAGGATAGGATTGAAAGATACCTGTCAGAACAAATACAAGAGATATGATATTTTATGATTTACCATGATGCTATCGTAGTTGGCGGAGGGTTGGCGGGTCTGCGGGCGGCTATTGAACTGAATCGCCATAATGTTAAAGTCGCCATCATTTCAAAGGTACACCCCATAAGGTCTCATTCCATTGCCGCGCAAGGCGGGATTAATGCCCCACTTGGGAATCATCCGCGCGGCGGTTACGATAACTGGGAAAAACATGCCTTCGATACAGTAAAGGGAAGCGACTACCTTGCAGACCAGGATGCCGTCATTCGTATGACTAAAGATGCTGCCGAACGCATTTACGAGATGGAACATTGGGGATGTCCTTTTAACCGCAATGCAGAAGGAAAGATTGCCCAGAGACCTTTTGGTGGTGCAGGTTTTCCCCGCACATGTTATGTTGCCGATACAACCGGACACGCCCTTTTGCACACCCTTTATCAACAAACCATCAAATATAAACAGGCGTCTGAACGAAAAGAGATGGTGATTTATGAGGAATGGCTTGTAACTGACCTTGTGGTTGAAGATGGGATCTGTGTTGGCGTGATAGCATTAGACATTATTAGCGGACGATTGGAGGCGTTTCAGGCCGGGGCTGTAATCTTTGCCACAGGAGGCGCTGGCCGTATTTACGGGAATAGCACCAACGCCTTAATTAATACAGGCATGGGCATGGCAGTGCCGTATTGGGCAGGTGTGCCTTTAAAAGATATGGAATTTATTCAGTTTCATCCAACCACCCTTGTAGGCAAAAATATCTTGATAACAGAAGGATGCCGCGGCGAGGGCGGTTTTTTGTTAAATAATAAAGGCGAACGATTTTTGGAAAAATACAGTGATTCAAAGAAGGACATGGAAGTAGCGCCCAGGGACATCATTTCAAGAAATATTATTCGGGAGATTATGACGGGCGGTGGGTTTGACAATAGTTATGTGCATCTGGATTTAAGACATCTTGGGGAAGAAAAGATTATCCAGAGATTACCAGGCATTCGGGACATTTGTATGGAATTTGCCGCTGTAGACCCTGCAAAAGACCTTATTCCTGTACAACCCGGTCAACACTATACTATGGGTGGAATTGATTGTAGTACAGAATGTGAAACAAATGTGAAAAGATTTTATGCGGCAGGTGAGGCGGCGTGTGTAAGCGTACATGGAGCTAATCGGTTGGGTGGAAATTCACTGCTGGATACCATTGTCTTTGGCGCTATTGCGGGTAGTAATGCTGCAGGGCATGTCCGGAATTCTTTGGATAAGAAGGGCGAAGGTGCGTTAAATAATGCTTTGAAACACGCAGAGCAAAGGATTGATGCATTATGTAAATCAGCGAGCAACGAGTCACATACAGATATCAAAATAGCGCTTAATAAGGTTATGGACAACAATGTAGGCATTTTCCGTAATGCTTCTAAATTGAAAGAGGCTGTAAATGAAGTTAAGACTCTACAGGAGAGATACAAACGGATTAAGATTAATTATACGGGTAAACGGGTCAACCTTAACTTGGTATGGGCATTAGAACTCAATGGCAGTTTGGATGTAGCAGAAGCTGTTATCGCAGGCGCCCTGGCGCGAGAGGAGAGCCGAGGCTCTCATTTCCGCACCGATTTCCCAGCAAGGGATGATACTGGTTGGTTGAAACACACATTGGCTTATTTTACGCCTGAAGGTGTAAGATTAGATTACAAACCCGTGAACATCGGACCATTCGAACCTAAGGAGAGAAAATATTAAGAGGCGAAAGATTTTAAAGAGGAACTTTTAGCGACAAAGCAAGATCGGGCAGTTTGTGTTCCTCATGACTCTTACCGTGGTGCTTCCAAGAATCATTTCCTGGAGTCTTGAATGACCATAGGCTCCCATAACCAGGATATCAAATCCTCTATCTTCGTCATTGCAAACATTTAAAATGCCTCCTGCATGATCATGCCCACCTTTTACGATAGTCTCTATTGTAAGTTTGTAACTTTCAAGAAAGGTCTTTGCCTTTGACAGAGTTTTTATCGCTTCATCTTCTTTGTCTGCCACACAAACTACTGTTACAGGCAATTTCATTGGCTGGGCTATTTCGGCGCCGCTTTGCAGCGCCTTGTCTGCAAACGAGCTACCGTCATAAGCGATCAGCATCTTGCTGAAAGGTTTGAATTCGGTGGGTGTTATAAGTACGGGTTTGTGGGTTTGTCGCACTACGAATTCAACTGTGGTGCCTAAAAATACATCACGCCATTCAGCGTGAATTCCCATCTTACCCATAGCAATCATGTCATCTTTTTCCGCAGATTTAATAATCTCGCGGCTCACAACTCCTTCCCGTATCTCCCGGCTAAACGGAACTCCTGACTTTATACATTTTCCTTCTACCTGATTCAAGGCGGCATCGGCTTGCGACTCCAACATCTCACGAATGGTTTCGTTAAACGTTCCGTAAGGAACCATTCCACCAATGCTTGTCCCTATATCATGAATTAGTGGACCCGTAAGTACCTTGATGTCCTTGACAAATAATCCCCGGATACCGGCTTTAAACAAGCACGCTATGCTCACGGCATAATCAGCGGCAGTGAGGCTGTTTTCAGATCCATCAGTTGTAACCAGGATTTGCTTTATCATAAATTACAGTATCTCCTCGTTGTCCCGCTTTTGTAAATATTTATATGAAATAATTTCTATCTTTTTATAACTTGGTTTGCATTAAAACCTGAGCGATTATCACTAAACTATAACATTTTGTCAAGCCAAATATATACTTTTAGCCATGCATTGACTCATACCATACAAAACACATTTGGAAACGTGGTTTTCGCAAATGACGCAAATAATAAAAAATAGTTTGGAGCGTAAAGTTGAATACCAAGAACTAATACAATATTCAGTGTAATATAATAAAACCCAGTTTTGAACCATTACAATTTTATTGACCATTTACTGTTATTTAATGTATAATTCGATTTTATATAATGCTTTTGTTAACTCTGTATTTTACAATCGTTTAAATAATTAAAAAAAACTTATATCTCTAGGATTTGCGGTATGGACAAAGCTATTATTAAAGAAATATTTCTGTTAATATTCGAGGTTTTCAAGGCATTATACGAGATACTCTGGAAGAAGATAAAAAACTTATTTGGGTTGACTTGGGATAGGTTTTTTGGCTTCTCAGATGTGTCCAGTGAACAAGCTACTTATCAAGAATGGGGTGTTACCGATGAAGATAAATGGCCTAGTATTCCTGAAGCGCCGCCTATCAATCTGGAAGAACCTCAACAAAAAATTGAAAGAAAAGAGGTTGCATATCTCCCTAAAACGCCCGATCTCCCGGATGGATATGGAGACAACCGAATTGTTTTGATGGTCCGAGACCCCGAATGGCTGTTTACGTACTGGGAGTTACGAAAGGATTTGATGGATAGCGTTCTGAATACACTCGGTGCCATGGCACACACCGTAAAAATCATATTAAGGGTATATGACGTAACGGATATTATATTTAACGGTTACAATGCACACAAACACCTTGATATTCAAGTAACAGGCGGCACTCGGAGTTGGTATATTAAAGTGAGCGAACCGAATAGATCGTTTTGTGTTGATATTGGGTTTCTGACTTTTAATGATACATTTTGGGCACTATCCAGGTCTAATGCCGTAAGAACGCCATGTATGGGTGTATCTGATGTAGTTGATGAAAAGTGGATTGGTATTGAGAAACTTTATGAAAAATTATATGTTCCTGTTGACACCGGAATCAGTGAATCTGTGTTTGAAAGGGCACACAGAAACTGGCAGGAATCGCTCAAAGAATATGTATCTTCACCAGAATCTTTAAGTGGTTTAGCTGTCTCAAAAAAATAATCTATGGAAAAAGGCTACCTGTCGTTAATCTTGCATGCACACCTTCCCTTTATTCGTCATCCGGAATACAGTGAGTTTTTGGAAGAAGACTGGCTTTTTGAGGCTATTACCGAAACCTACATTCCACTCATTAATGTCTTTGATAAACTAATTGATGAAGGCATTGACTTTCGCATAACAATGTCTCTGACCCCACCGCTGATTTCCATGTTAACCGATGCGCTTTTACAATCCCGTTACATTCGATACATTGAAAAAAGGATTCAACTTACAGAAAAAGAGATAGAAAGGACTAAACACCAGCCAGAGTTTAACCAACTTGCGCAGATGTATTACAGGCACTTTACTAATGTACGATACGTGTTTGCGGAAAAATACCATAAAAATATTATTCACGCCTTCAAAAAATTCCAGGATATGGGCAAGTTAGAGATAATAACTTGTGGCGCCACACATGGTTTTCTCCCATTAATGAATAATAATATCAATGCCATGCGCGCCCAGATCCAAGTGGCTGTGACTCATTATGAGAAGCATTTCGGCAGAAAACCGCGTGGGATATGGCTGCCCGAGTGTGCCTATGAACCTGGAGTAGACCAGTTACTCAAGGAGGCAGGGATTCGTTTCTTTATTACTGAAACCCATGGAATCCTGTTTGCATCTCCCAGACCGAAATATGGAATTTATGCCCCCATTTACTGCCCTTCAGGTGTTGCAGCATTTGGCAGAGATATGGAATCCTCCAAACAGGTCTGGAGCGCTAAGGAAGGATATCCTGGTGATTTTTCCTATCGTGATTTTTACAGGGACGTGGGCTTTGACCTTGATTATGATTATGTAAAACCATATCTTCACGGTGACGGCAAGCGCACCAACATAGGCATAAAATATTATCGAATTACAGGCAAGACCGACCACAAGGAACCTTACTCTCACGAAAGGGCGTTAGACAAGGCTGCCGAACATGCAGGAAATTTTATGTTTAACCGTGAAAAACAGGTAGAATATCTTGCTTCAATTATGGATCGGAAACCTATTATAGTTGCACCCTACGATGCAGAACTCTTTGGTCATTGGTGGTTTGAAGGGCCTGACTGGATCAATTTCTTATTCAGGAAGATTGCCTTTGACCAAAAAACAATATCGCTGATTACCCCAATGGAATATCTTGAAATTTATCCAGTTAACCAGGTCTCCACGCCGTCTCTTTCAAGTTGGGGATACAAAGGTTATAGTGAATATTGGCTTAATGAGAGCAACGATTGGATATATAGACACCTTCAAAAGGCTGCTGAGCGTATGGTTGAGTTGGCGAGGACAAATTTACATTTAGACGAGAATTCCTCTTTGCGGAATAAGGCGCTAAACCAGGCTGCGAGGGAACTGCTGCTGGCACAGAGCAGCGACTGGGCATTTATTATGAAGGCCGGTACTATGGTAGAATATGCTGTAAAGAGGACGAAGGAACACCTTTCCCGTTTTAACAAGTTATATGATGATATTCGGTCTAATAATATTGACGTCGCCTGGCTTGCCGATATCGAAGGTAAGGATAACATATTTCCTGATATTGACTATCATGTATATCAATAAAGCATTAGATTATGCCGCCTCCAGCAAAGGCGGTACTTTCTTTTGTCATTCCCGCATAGGCGGGAATCCAGAAGTAATAATTACAACTGGCAGGGGTTCCTGCTTTCGCGGGAATGACACGAATAATAGAAAAATTGAAATTCCTTTGTGTAATAATGTAATAAAAATAATTGTTCACCGCAGAGCTCTGCGGTGAACAATACTGTTACAAAACAAGTTATTTCTTGGAGGAAAATTATATGTCATCTGAAATGATGAAATGGCCGTATTTACCCATATTGGGTTCGTTCAGGGACGAGCTAAATAAATTTTTTAATAGTCTTGGTAAAAAAGGAACATCAGAAATGGGTTTGGTACCTCCTTTGGATGTTTCGGAGACAGATGAAAATATCATTGTAAAGGCTGAGGTGCCCGGCATTGAACCAAAAGATATTGACATTTCAATTAGCGGCGATAACTTGACGATTAAGGGTGAGAAAAATGCCGAGAAAGAAGAGAAAGGGAAGAATTACCACTTTGTTGAGAGAAGTTACGGAAGCTTTTCAAGGACAATTGTATTACCCGCATCGGTAAAATTTGAGCAGGTAAAAGCAGAATATAAGAAAGGAATTCTGGAAATTACCTTGCCAAAGTCTGAAAAATCAAAAGTAAAAAAGATTCCTGTAAAGGTAAGTTAAATATTTTACCGTAAAGATGCCAGGCAAACTCTGAGACAATAAAAAGATTGTTAATAGCGACAGAGGTCAGAGGTCAAGCATCGTGGATTAAGGTTCAAGAATTATTAATCCACGATCCATATTATACTTAGTCTTTGAAGTTTCTTATCTTTGTGCCTTTGTGGTGAGCCTAATTGTTACAATAAAAATTTGTACGTTATCTGTGTGGAAATTTAATTATGTTTGACGAAAGGAGAAACGGGTAGAATGAAAGTGCCAAGAGAGGTTGGAAAGCATACGAGGGATAAAGTTTATTCAGAGAACGATCCTTATTTACCATCGAAGGGAAAGGGATTGGTGGACTTCTCTATTTGTAAGGATTGTACTGCCGTCTATCATAATAAAAAATGGTTTCTTGATGCTAAACTTTACGAGTCAAAAAAGGGATTGAAAGATATCAATTGGGTAACATGTCCTGCATGTAAGAAAACGAAGGAAAACGTTCCAAACGGTGTGGTAACACTTAAAGGCGACTTTTTGAAACAGCACAAACAAGAGATACTGAATCTTATTCATAACGAGGACGAACGTTCGAAGAGTTATAATCCTTTAAAAAGAATTATGAAGATTAACGAAAAGGGTGATGAAATCGAGATACTTACCACATCAGCCAAGTTGGCGCAACGTATTGGATCAATTTTGCATAAGGCATATACCGGGGAAGTAGAATACAAAAAACACGAGAACGCAAAATTTATGCGTGTGGAGTGGAAGCGATAATATAACAAGTTTAAAAAACAACCACAGATTACACAGATTAAGAACCATCAATAATTTGTGTTAAATATCTTAATTTATCAATCTGAGACTTCACTTCGTTAGATTTTACTGAGGAGACAATGCAATGATTAAAATTGAAAGAATATTATTTCCTACAGATTTTTCAGCATGCTCAAAACACGCCTTAAAATACGCCCTGGATTTTGCTACAGAACGTGGAGCAAAGCTCTATATTCTGCATGTGATTCCCAGGCTGAACATTCCTGTAGGAACCGGAGGATTGACTTATCCGGTATCCAAAATATATGATGACATGGAAAGGGAGGCGAAAAAACAAATTCATCACCTGGTACCTAAACGATTTTTGGAAAAGATAAAGGTTGAAAACATTATTATGAGAGGGTCTCCTTTCCTGGAAATCATCAAAGCTGCCAGGAAATATGACATAGACTTAATTACAATTGCCACACACGGTCGAAAAGGGCTTTCCCATGCGCTTTTGGGGAGCACGGCAGAAAAGGTTGTTAGAACTGCCCCATGCCCGGTCTTGTGCGTTAAACACCCCGAACATGAATTTGTATTGCCTTAAATCCCATTTATTAAAGGGGATTTTACCGCAGAAGGCGCTGAGAACGTAAAGAAGGAAAACAGATGTTGAGAAAATGAGAAGTTGGGAAGATGAGAAAATCTCAACCTCTCAATTTCACAACCTCTAAACTTCTTTCTCTCTGCGACCTCAGCGGTCTCTGCGGTAGTCTTTAATCTTACGAAAAACTTTAGTGGACATGGAAATAATTATTGAAAAAACAAAGGACGTACCTGTCCAAAAATCTGCTATTGAAATTGTTGAACGCAAAGGGCTAGGACATCCGGACACCTTATGCGACCGTGCGGCTGAAGAATTGAGCATTGCCTTTTCCAAATATTATCTTAAAAAATTCGGCAGGGTACTGCACCATAATATTGACAAATGTCTCCTTGTGGGTGGGCGTTCTGAGGTTTGTTTTGGCGGCGGAAAAGTAACAACTCCCATACACCTGATTATTGTGGGCCGGGCAGTTGAGGTTGTAGGAAATGAAAAGGTACCTCTGGAAGAAATCGCCCGGGAAACGACTCATAAATGGCTCAGCGAACGGATGCGATGCTTGGAACCAGAAAAAAATGTCGTTGTTGAAACAAAGATTAGAACAGGCAGCGTAGACCTGCGGGCGACCTTTGATAGTTCAATTCCACTGGCAAATGATACCTCGATTGGCGTCGGTTTTTCACCCCTGACAGAAACGGAGTCGCTCGTTTATAAAACAGAGCAATTCCTGAACTCTGCAGAAGTGAAACGGGCATACCCCATGGTTGGCGAGGACATCAAAATCATGGGCATAAGAATGCACGACCATATCAACCTTACGATTGCCATAGCGTTCATTTCAAAATTTATTTCGTCAAAAGAGGAATATTTTAAAATGAAAGCGAAGCTGCTTGAATATATCCAGGTCTTTGTGAAAAAATTGACGACTCTCGAGATCGCCATTACCATCAATGCCGCAGACAACTATGAGAGGGACATATTTTACTTAACTGTGACCGGCACCAGCGCTGAGTGTGGAGATGACGGCCAGGTGGGCAGGGGAAACAGGGCAAATGGGTTGATTACGCCTTACAGACCAATGACCCTTGAGGCTACTGCAGGAAAAAATCCTATTACCCATACCGGCAAATTATACAATCTGGTTGCCAACGAAATATCAGCAGAAATAACTAAGAATCCTGATATCTCAGGGGCTGACTGTTATCTTGTAAGTCAGATAGGAATGCCCATCACGGAACCTCAAACGGTACATGTAAAAATCCATTCGAGTCTTGCAAAAAAAACAGTGGAAGAAAAATGCATGGTCATTATAAAAAAGCATCTCAACCAAATGCCCCAATTATGGACTGGAATTTTAGAAAGACGCTACTCACTTTTTTAAAATAATGAAGAGTTACAAGTTATTGTCGGTTGAGGATTAGCTTATGGTTGACAATTCTATGGTCAAAGGCACTCTGGTCTCCTTTCTCGTAGGAATTACTGAACTCAGTCCCGATACCTCAGAAATTGTCGATATCAAAAAGATTAAGAGTTCTCCATCGTATCCCGACGTGATTCCAAAACAGATGGTGGTCAAGGTTGAAAAGAGGACAATAGAAGAAAGGAGTGTTGATTTCCTCGTAAAATTCTGTCCGCCGGGGATTGTCATCGTGGAGGCATCTATTGATCTTGAAAACATTTTGGATGAACGTGTTTTTGATATCAAACGAAGCCTTATCGTTGAATGCAGGACTATCTTGTGGGAATATCACTGCAACCCTTATTTTGACGAGGAGTACAGTGTGTACTGTGTTTCTGATTACAAGGGAGACCCGGAAGATGTTATCTCAGAACACAAGGATAGTATTGCAGGACTTCTGAAGACAGAACGGATGCCTCTTGACGAGGAGGAAATTAATACAACGCTCAAATTTAATATTAAATAC
>MHXP01000013.1:0-715 GCA_001824485.1 Planctomycetes bacterium GWA2_39_15
ATTTTCTGAACTTTTTGAAAAAGTATTTGTTTCACAGGGTGAAGAAGAGAACAGGACAATAGAGGAAACACTCAATCTCGGCTGGAAAATATTAGGATTTTTGCCAAAAACTGAATTGAAACGTATAAAGCAGGTATATATTGAAAGATATTATAAACCTTTATCATCTGAAGAATATTTTAAATTAATTAGGGTGTAGATTTCCGCAGATATACACAGATAATAGCTTTGTTTTAATTGCTTTTTACCTTTATAATTTGTGTTCATCTGCGTCCAAAAAACAAATATAATGAAAATTCAAATCAGTGCTACCAGGATGGAGTATTTTAAATTACGCCATAGACTTTCGATGGCGGTGAGAGGACATAAACTCCTTAAAGACAAAAACGAAGGTCTGATAAAGGAATTTTTAACACTCGTAAAAGCATATAAAGAAGTCCGCCAAAAAGTAGATGAGGATTTGCCCAATTGTATGAAGATGTTTGTGCTTGCACAGATTTCATCTTCTTCCCAAAGCATATCAACCGCTTTAGAGCAATCGAAAGGAAATTTAGAACTAAAAATATTTGAAAGAAATATATTAAATATTAAAGTATCGGTATTCGATGTGTCTGTTACTGAAAGTAATTCTTATAGTCTTATAGATACACCCGTAGAACTTGATGATGCAATTGTAAAACTTAAAGACTTCATTCCTTATTTGGTCAAAGTTGCC
>MHXP01000013.1:753-20723 GCA_001824485.1 Planctomycetes bacterium GWA2_39_15
AGAAAAGACGCGCCGAAGGGTTAACGCCCTGGAGTACGTACTGATTCCGCAGCTACAGGAATCTATAAAATTTATCAAAACTAAACTGGACGAGATAGAACGCTCAAATATAAGCAGAGTTATGAAGATAAAGGAGATGTTAGTACATCGTTCTTTAACTTAGTTTCCTGGAATTTCAAACATTATCATAGTAGGATGAGTCAAGAGTCTTAGTTGCATTCCAGCCTTTACCAGTTATTATAGAAACAATAATTCAACAACAAAAATGCATAAAAATTTTATATATAACAATATTTTTGACTTTTATGGGATTTCTTATTAATTTATTCTAATTGCTTAATTGGTTAAATCAATGGACAATAGCTA
The DNA here is from genome assembly GCA_001824485.1 of Planctomycetes bacterium GWA2_39_15. Taxonomy (GTDB): domain Bacteria; phylum Planctomycetota; class Brocadiia; order Brocadiales; family Brocadiaceae; genus 2-12-FULL-39-13. Next base: position 1,120 of record MHXP01000013.1, read on the forward strand.
GTAAAAGATTAACTTGTCTTTTTCAGGAATATTTATTTGGACACAGATGAACACAGATTATTTGGAAGGTATGGGTTTAAAATTTTAAACCCATACACTATATGTCTGTGAATATCTGTGTCCTATTGAAAAGAACAGATTGGTGTATGGCATGAAATTAAAGGATGATATTCGAGGTCAGATTATATCAAAGGCAAAAAAGATCGTTGTCAAGATAGGGACGGGTGTTTTGACTACAGATGATGGGTATATTGATAAAAGTCAGACAAAACGGCTGGCGGAGCAGGTCGTAGAGTTGAAGAAGATGGGATACGATGTCGTCGTTGTAAGCTCTGGTGCAATTGGTTCCGGGATGGGGGAGTTAGGTATCGAGAAAAGGCCAAGTACATTACCAGAGTTGCAGGCAGTTGCGGCAATTGGTCAGAGTAAATTAATTAGCACTTATGATGAGTGTTTTAAGTTACACGGTTACCATGCGGCCCAAATTCTCCTTACTCGTGAGGATTTTGAGGATCGGCAAAGGTACTTGAATACCTGCAATACAATTCATACGTTATTCCAACTTAATGCCATTCCCGTGGTAAATGAAAATGATACAATTTCCGTGGATGAAATCAAGTTTGGTGATAATGATGCACTTTCAGCACTAATGACGAATCTCCTGAATGCAGAGTTGCTCATTATCCTTTCTTCCGTTGACGGACTGTATGATAAATGTCCAACGGCAAAAAGTAAGGCAACCGTTATTCCAGTTGTAGAAAATGTTTCTCGTGAAGTTAAGCAGCTTGCATTTGATTCAAAGACGGCAAGGGGGGTGGGTGGCATGCAGACCAAGCTAGAAGCGGCATCCATTGTTACAAATGCAGGAGAAGCTGTAATTATCGCTAATGGGCGAATGGATAATGTATTGAAAAGAATTGTGCAAGGCGAAAATATTGGCACCCTGTTTCTTCCTAAGAAGGAAAAGTTGGCAAGCCGCAAGCGGTGGATAGGATATACGATAAAACCTAAAGGGAAAGTTTATGTTGACGATGGTGCTGCGCGTGCATTATCGGATAAGTGTAAAAGCTTACTTGCCTCTGGTATTCTATTGGTTGAAGGCACTTTTAGTAAAGGAGATATTGTTTCAATCTGCAAGGGGGAGAAGGGGGTAATTTTTGCAAGAGGATTAACGAATTATTCTTTTGAAGAAATTGAGAAGATTAAAGGGCGTAGCACTTCTGATATTGCGAAGATATTAGGTTATAAATTATACGATGAGGTTATCCACAGGGATAATATGGTAATTTTATAGTTAACATTTGGATATATTTACCACTGAGTTTCGCAGGATTGCACCGAATGTTATATTAGCTATCAGCTATTAGTTATAAGCTTTTAGCAACACCCCCAGATTATATTTATTTCTGTTCATTTGTGTTAGGTTGTTGTTGGATTGATTTCAACCTTTTGTAAATAGCAATTTCCGATTCAGCCTCTATATTCATTCCTTTATTTTCGTACAGTAACCCTAAATATTTATGGGCAGCTATTTCTTCTACATTTATATCTAAGACCTTTTTATACGCATCAATTGCCTCGTCAATCTTGCCGATTTTTTGGTAAACCAGTCCGAGATTACAATAGGCATTCACTAGGTGGGGGTTGATTTCTACAGCCTTTTCCCAATAAGGAAGAGCCGTTGTGTACATATCTTTCTTTGCATAGGCATTACCTAATTTGTAATATATCTCTGCATTGTTGGGGTATATTTCTGTAATCTTTTCCCATGTTTGTATTGCACTGTCTGTTAAACCCTTCTCATAATATACATCTGCAAGATTGGTTAGTGCATCGTAATCATCTGGATTGATTTCAATAACTTTAGTCCACATGGAGATTGCCTTGTCCAGTTTCCCTTGGTTATAGTACGCTATTCCAAGGTTAAAGTAGGCATCCGCATACTTTGGGTTTAGCTCAATAGTCTTTTTCCATGCGGCAATAGATTTGTCATGGTTACCTTTGGCAGCAAGAATTTCACCGTAATTATAATATGCATCTGAATAACCAGGGTTTATATCAATTGCTTTTTTGTATTCGGATAAAGCCTTTTCTAACATATCTTCTGACACGTAAATTTCACCAAGTTTGAAGTGTGCCTCGGCAATTTTAGGGTCGAGCTTGACAGCCTGTTCCAATGAGGCTATGGCATCTTCCTGCCTATCTTCTTCACTATATATTAGTCCAAGGTTGTAGTGCGCTTCTGCAAAATTAGTCTCCAATTCCAGTGCTTTTTTAAAGGCATTTTCAGCTTCTTTGAGGTTACCATTTGCATACAAGGCAATTCCAAGGTTATTAAAAGCTTCAGGATAGTTTTTGTTGTATTTAATAGCGGATTTATGTTCAACGATAGATTTTCCAATAGCCTCCTGTACATAATATAATTTGCCAAGATAATTGTGCGCTTCCGCGTCCTTGGGATTTAATTCAATTGTTTGTTTAAACTCACTTATTGCCTTGTCTATTGATTTCTTTTTGTAGTATGCCAGCCCCAGCATAAAATGGGCATCGGTTGAATTAGTATCGAGTTTGACAGATTTTTTTAAATAGGTAATACAATCATCCAGCATATCCTTTTCATAATATAAGAGTCCTAAATTGTAGTTTGTGTCAGCTACGGAAGGATTTAGTTCAAGGCTTTCCTTGAATGCAGAGAGTGCCTCAGTAAATGCATTTTTCTTTTTGTAAGCCAAACCAATGTCATTGTAAGCCTCTGCTTTTTCAAGTGTTTGAGTTGTTTTATAATATGAGGTAGCCGCAAGCAGCTCGGTAATAGCTTCGTCAAATTTATCATTCTCGTAATAGGCTTTACCAAGATAATAATGTAATTCAGCGTCTCCTTGTATTTCTTTGGAAGCTAGTTTTAATTCCTCCAAAGCCTCGTCGGTCATTCCTTTTTTGAAGTAGGAAATGCCTGTAGTCTTGTGTTCCTGTGGTGAGGGTGTACCTGTTAGCTTATCGGTAATTGAATCAAGATATCCTTTTTTTGGTTTTTTTTCTGACTCACCATGATGGGCGGTTTGACAAGCTATTGGAAGAGCGATTAAAAATAAAATTATCCAGGATTGTTTTTTTATGTTCACGTTTTGGAATCTTAAAACAACTAAAAATAAGTGGTACAATAAGCTAATGTTTAGGATTTCTCTTAGGACACAGATAGGTTTGGAAACCGAGAGGTTAGGATGCTGGAAATATCTAATCTTCGACTCATCTTAACCGCTTACTAAATTTCTGCTGTTTACGTTCTTTACGTCCAGCAATGAAGCAATCTGTGTATATTAGCGTAAATCTGCGTCCTGAAAAATCAGGGATTCAATCTATCAAAGTAGTATCCCAAAGTCAAATAGTTATTGAATGTGGTTGGTATGTATAGTAAAATTCTGTTAATTGTAACTCAAAATGAGCTGTAGAATATGAATAGAGCTAGGAAAATACCTGATGGTTAACAATATAATTATCTTTGATACTACACTGCGTGATGGAGAGCAGTCTCCAGGCGCCAGTCTGGATGTTAATGAAAAAGTCAGAATTGCCAGACAATTGGCTTTGTTGAATGTGGACGTTATTGAAGCTGGATTTCCAGTATCATCACCAGGTGATTTTGAATCGGTGAGTAGGATTTCTAGGGAGATTCACGGGATTTCAGTAGCAGGTCTTGCCCGTGCAGTTGTAAAGGATATTGATAGTGTGGCAAAGGCACTTGAAAAGGCTGAAAAACCCAGAATCCACGTGTTTCTTGCTACTTCGGAAGTACACAGAAAATACAAACTGCTCAAGGCGAAGGAAGAAATTATCAATCTGGCGGTTAAGGGTGTCAAACATGCACTAAAATACGTAGATGATGTAGAGTTTTCTCCTGAAGATGCCTCAAGAACTGAGTTGGATTTTCTAATTCAGGTTGTGGAGGCTGTTATAGATGCCGGTGCTAAGACCGTGAATATCCCTGATACTGTAGGCTATGCTGTACCTGATCACTATGCTTCAATTATTCGGGGATTAAAAGAAAACGTGAAAAATATCAATAAGGCTATAATCAGCGTTCACTGTCACAACGACCTTGGGCTTGCTGTGGCTAACTCTCTGGCAGCCGTGAAAGCGGGTGCACAACAGGTTGAATGTACCATCAATGGTATTGGGGAAAGGGCTGGAAATGCAGCGCTGGAGGAGATAGTTATGGCTATTAAGACAAGGCGTGACTTTTATAATTGTTCAACCCATGTTGTTACAAAAGAACTGATTGCCACGAGCAGATTGGTGAGCACTCTGACAGGGCTGCGTGTGCAAAGGAATAAGGCAGTTGTCGGTGAGAATGCATTTGCACATCAATCAGGAGTGCATCAGGACGGGATACTCAAAGAACGCACGACATACGAAATTATGAAACCGGAAGATGTTGGGCTTCAGAAGACCAGGCTTGTTCTTGGGAAATTATCGGGGAGGCATGCATTCAGAGATCGAATTAAAGAGTTGGGATACGATTTGTCCGAAAAAGAATTTGAACTGGCTTTCGAGGAATTCAAGCGTATTGCTGATAGAAAGAAAGAGGTCTTTGATGAAGATATTGAAGCCATTATAGGGGTAGAAGAGACGGAAACACCAGATTTCTTCCAATTGGAAAGTCTAAGTATTAGTTGCGGACCTAATGCAGTGCCGACTGCAGGGGTGAGACTAAAATTACAAGACGGCCTTGTGGTAAACAATGCCACAACAGGCGATGGTCCTATTGATGCACTTTTTAAAGCAATTGATCTTTCAACGGGAATTCCTGGGAAGTTGCAAGATTATAACATTCGCGCTGTTACAAGTGGCAAAGATGCCATGGGTGAGGTCTATGTGAATATTGATGTGAATGGAAGGATTGTTCGAGGGCGTGCTGTAAGCACGGATATCATCGAGGCAAGTGCAAAGGCTTATTTAAATGCTATTAATAAAGTAGTTGCCACAAAACCAAAATATGCACATATTGAAGTAAAAAAATAAAGATACATATCAAATGTATAAATTATCTTTTACTTTTGATATTATAAACTATCTGAATACTTATGGCTTCACAAGTCTTCTCTTTTAAACTTTCATTTACAAACCTGATTGTTTCACGAGCAATCCTTTATAAGGCAATTTCTCAAAAAATATGATATGTGTTCCTATCGTTACAGACAACCTCGAAGACACCATTAAAGACATGGCAGAAGCTTCAAAGGTTGCGGATATTATTGAGTTGCGCCTTGATTATTTAAAAAAACCTGACTTAAAATTGTTGCTGGAAAGGCGCACAAAGCCTGTGATTGTTACGAACAGACCTGTTCGTGAAGGTGGTAAGTTTGATGGAAGCGAAGAAGAAAGGATTTCGCTTTTAAAGCTTGCTATTCAGTTACAAGCTGATTACGTTGATATCGAACATGATAGTATTCAACATATAAGCAGGGGCACGGTGCTACGTGCCCCTACCAGCAAAACAAAGATAATTGTATCCTACCACAATTTTAGTGAAACACCCGATAACCTATCAGAAGTTTATAATAAACTTAGCCAGAGTATCGCCGATGTTATAAAAATTGTTACATATGCTAATGACATTACTGATAATGTCAAAATATACCAACTGCTCCATCAATCAAAAAAACCAACAATCTCTTTCTGTATGGGTGAATATGGCATTATTAGTCGTATCTTGTATAAAAGATTTGGCAGCTATTTGACCTTTGCTTCTCTCCAGCGTGGGAAGGAATCTGCACCAGGACAAATCAGTATTCACGAACTTTTAAATATCTATCATATTGGTAAACAAGACGGGCAAACGGCAATCTACGGATTGATTGGGAATCCTGTTTCTCACAGCATCAGTCCGATTATTCATAATACACTCTTTAATGAAATGGGTTTCAATAGTATTTACGTTCCATTTAAAGTTAATAATATTGGTAATTTTATCAGAGAGTTTAGGGGATTAGATGTAAAGGGTTATAGTGTTACAATCCCTCATAAAGAGTCTATAATAAATCACCTGGATGCGATTGACCCAATGGCGAAGAAGATAGGAGCCGTGAATACTGTAGTAAACAGTGATGGAAAGTTGATAGGGTTTAATACAGACTGCGAGGCGGCTATTAAAGCGTTGCACAGTGTATATAAACTATCTGAGGTGTCAAAAAAAGATGATCATTTAAAAGGGAAAAAAGTTACTTTATTGGGAGCGGGGGGAGCAGCCCGTGCGATTGCCTTTGGATTAAAAGAGCGTGGAGCACATATAACGATTATCAACAGAAATTACGAGCGGGCGCAATTACTTGCTAGAGATGTGGGGTGCCTCTGCAGGAAATTAGATGACCCACAAGAAATAGAAACGGATATATTGATTAATGCCACCCCTGTGGGTATGTTTCCGAAAGTCAATGAAACGCCAATTGCAAAGAATAAATTGAAACATAATATAGTCGTCTTTGATACTATCTATAACCCTATTGAAACAAAACTATTACAAGATGCTAAAGCTCAAGGTTGTAAGGTGGTGGGTGGTTTGCCTATGTTTATACAGCAGGCAGCAGCACAATTCAAATTGTGGACGGGCAGGATGCCGCAAATTGAATTGATTGAAAAAATTGCTTATGAAAAGCTAGCTATGAAGCAGTAGTTTAGCCACTAATTTACATAAATAAGCACGAGCGAAAAATATAAAAACGAGTTAAGAAGAAAGGGAGAAACTGAAGAAAGGGAGATAAAAACCTTGTACTTGATTAGTTTTTCCTGGTTTCTCCTTAATATTATTTTTGTCCATATTCGTGTAGATTCGTGTTCATTCGTGGCTAATTTATATGAGGTATTGAACATTACGCTATGGAGAGTGATATAAATCACTTCTATCAGACTTGAATATTATTTTAATCGGTTTTCGTGGAACTGGCAAAACAACCATAGGCAGAATTCTTGCTCAACGGCTTGACAAGGAATTTATTGATGCTGATGAGTTCTTAGAGCAAAAAGAGGGAAGAACTATCAAAGATATTTTTGGAGAAGGGGGAGAGAAATTATTCAGGGAGATCGAATCAAGGATTATTACAGAGTTATCCCTTTTAGATAATAAAGTTATTGCATCTGGGGGAGGTGTAATCCTTGGAGAAGAGAATGTAAGAGGACTCAAGAAGAATGGTATCCTAATTTTGTTGGATGCAGATGTGAATACTATATATAAACGAATCAGTGAGGATATTGCAGCACAGCAAAGAAGGCCAAACCTTACAAATTGGGATAGATACCAGGAAATTGAATACCTTTTAGAGTACAGGAAACCATTTTATGACAAGGCAGCAGATTTTGTATTGAACACAGCTAGCATATCAACAGAGGAATCTGTAAATAAAATAATGTCTTTTGTCCGCAACTACGTAAAGGATTTAAAAAACAACTAATAATCAACAAAATGACCATAAAGCATGAAGGTCACAAAATCATTCACACACCTTTATTTTGCAGATATGAATTCTTAGGTAAAGACTATCGCCTGGAGTTATTAATCTCCCGCACCACCTTAAATATTAATTTTTCATAAGACTCGAGTATTTTTTGTTGGTCTTTCTTTTCAAAAGATTTTAAAGGTTTGCCTTCTATTTCCTGTACAAAATCATCAATTTTCTTTGAAAGCAGAGAAGCATATCCAATATCAGTAGCGGGTTTTGGTTGAACAAATATCTTTGGCTGTTCTTTTTGAGGTTTTCTCTCGGAAGATTTCTGACCAGATACAAATTTTTTTGAAGATTGACCTTCGGGACTTGTGCCTTTTTCTTCAATCATGTTTCCACTCCTATAATATAAAGGGTTATACACAATTTAAAATGTTCATTTATAAATAAGGCATTTCGAGCTCCACTAAATAAAGACAATTCATTATTAATCTGCTTCTCAAATAATATTTTTAATTATTACAAGGCTTGACTTTAACCAACTATGAGTATATGTATACAGCTATTTATATTCAAAATCAATAACATTTTTATCAATAACCATACATCTTTAGTGGATCATATAGGTCTGTCAGATGATACACGATATAGATATTCATTATGATTAAAAAGGAAATATATATGTAACAGGTTGTTTTTGCAATAATGCCTGTTATCCGATTTTTTAGAAAATCAAAGACCAGAAAAGGCAGAATACCAAGTGCGAGGTAGCATCTAAACAACCATTGTGAATTATTTAAATTTTCAGGAAGGATTTCTTTTAACGGAACTGCTACAAGTACTAAGAGTATCAAGAGTGCTTTTGCCGTATTTGGTTTTGAAATAAAATCCCTCATAAATAGACCCCCGGCAATTGCCATAAAAGGGTATAAAGGTAGAAAATACCACCCATATGAAAAGACATCTGACGATACAGCGCAAAGCGTCATAAGAAAAATAAAGGTTGCAAATGGAATAATCGTATCGCGTTTTCCGATTGAGTAGGCTATAGCAAACCAAAACCACAGTAAATATCCTAATCCAAACGTTGCGGGAATTTGGGCAAGTCTTGCTTCTGTTATATACCTAATAATAATATTGAACTTAGTTTTGTTCATGTGATGTTCGTTATATAAAGTTAATATTTTGGAAAATGCTTCTGGATTTACTAGACAATTATATAACATGTAACCTAATGCTATAAAAACACCAATTCCTGCTATAATAAATGCTTCTTTTACAAACCCCTTTCGGCCAGTGATTATCGGTAGAATTACAATTGCACATATACCCACTTCTTTACACCAATACGATATTCCTGCAAGAAATCCTGCAAAAACAATATATGTTTTCTTTTTGGATTCAGCGTATTTCAAAACATATAATATTCCTGTTAGGAGGACTAGCGCAAGGAGGCAGTCACCTTTGGCAAGTCGGCCGGCGGCAACGAAGAGAGGGACTGTTGCATATGTTAAACTGGAAATAACTGATACAGTATTAGATTTGTGTATTTTGTAGGAAACAAGAAATACGAGAATGATAGTAAAGGTTGAGAAGAAAATAGGGGTTAAATTGATTGTGGTCAGTCTGCAATCTAAATAATTTTTAGCACCGCATATTATCGGTGGAATACCCGTTAGGATAGCAAATAGTGGCGGGTGATCTATTTGGTTTCTTACAATCATAAAAATATCACCGCACCATCGCATAAGGTATTTATCTTCATCTTTATAAGCAGATGAAAAATAGAAAGCTGCCCACGTTTTTGGTCCTTCACCTTTCAGGATATGATATCCTTTCCATGCTTCCTGGTAGGTATCTATTGTGTCAGCGTGAGGTGGAATTACGCTATAATTATTAAGCCGTAGGGTGGCGCCAAGTATTACAATAAAGATTAATGCCACTACAGACCAGTTCTGTTTTACGTAAGCAAAGTATCGTTGGATATAATATTTAATTGATTTTTTAAGCCATATAAAGATTCCCAGAATGATGAGTAAAGGTACAACGATAAATCCTACTGAATACCACATATTGTTTTTACTAAAAACTCCAACATTTTCAGAGGGTTTTAAATATCGCGAAGGAATGCTAATTGATTTTCTCTCGCCAGGTTTTTGCCAAAGTAAATTTAATGTGGCGTATTTACTTGCATTAAAATAATTAATTTGTATGGATTTCCAACCTTTTTCTAAAGGAACCTGAGTTTCTGGGTTACTTCCTGCACGGTATTCTAGGATAGGTTTTGCGTCTATGAATAAGAATGAATCTCCGTTAGTAATATATTTGAATGTATATGTGCCATCTTCGGGTATCCAGATAGATCCCCTCCACAGGATATTATAGGCTGACGTGTCTTTGGGCGGTTCGAAACGGTAGTTATCCCAATAGTTTACATAGTACGTTCTGAGTGTTCCATAATTACTGAACTTAAGCTTTGGATCGTTTTTTTTAAACACAATAAAGGATTGATCAATAACACTGTTAGGCATTATATTCAGGATGTAAGGCAAAGTATTATCCATTACATGAAAATTCTGAGTTGTTGCTTCTTGAAAGAATTGGGAGGGAGGTATTTCCGTTTCGCTTACATTCGGATATTGCCATTTTAAATATAATATTGCCCCGCCGCTTTGGTCAAAGTAACGTAAGTGGAGATGATAAAATCCTGGTTCTAGAGATACTAATTGTCTTTTTTCCGTAAGTGGATGCACTTCACCGTTATCAATAATCCTCTTACCATTTAGTAACAGTTCTGAGCCATCATCCGAACCTAATATAAAAGTATAATCGCCATGTTTTTCTATTTTTAAAATACCACTCCATTCAATAGTAAAGGGAGAATTGCAAGGTTTTTTGTCATCGGAAAGCCATACGAAGTTTATTGGTGAATCTTCTGTTGTTTCTTTTATAAGTTGTTTTTTCGGGTTTCCCTTGTAAATCTTTTTCTTTATGCCCGGTTTTAAATCTGATGGTAGTATCTTTAAAGGTTGGAGTTTGTCATTTTCTTCTGTGTGTTCTTTTTCTCTTCCTGTATCACAGGAGTTCAGGTAATATCCCGTTAATCCATGATCGGGCAACAATAATTTGATGCCTGTATAAATACCACCTGTCAGAAGGATAATAAGAAGGGTTATTAATAAACCTTTTGATTTTGAGATCTGTGGAGCGTTGATTATTATTGCCTCAAGCAAAATGGTACTATAGTATAAATATTTTATTGCTATTCAAAAAATATATTGATAAAAGTATAGTGATATTGATACGAAATAATAAAATATTCGTAAATACGACGTTTTATGGTTTTCTGTCCTTAAAATCTTATGAAAGTTGCATATGAATTATGAAATTATTATATAAATAGATATTATAGTAAGACATTTTGTAAAAAAATCAAACTTTTTATATACATATTTTTCAGAACCAACAGGGATAATATTTTTTAATAAAATAAATAATGATAGTTAAATATATTTTTCTATCCATGAGACCTGAACAGTGGATAAAAAACTTTTTTGTATTTACAGCTTTATTATTTTCAAAAAATCTGCTTAACCTCTCAAAGGATATTGATGCTCTTGTCGGATTTATAATCTTTTGCATGATTACGGGTTGTTCATACATTATTAACGACCTCGTTGATCTGGAGAAAGACAAGCTGCATCCTACCAAATCCCAAAGGCCAATCGCATCTGGAAGATTAAATAAGACCACGGCAATTAAGATAACTACTATTATTTGCTTAGTAAGTCTCTCCTTTGCTTTTTACATCAATTCCTTTTTTGGAATTATTGTTCTTACATATTTTTTACTCAATATAGGATACAGTATATATTTGAAAAATATAGTGATTATTGATGTCGTTACTATTGCTTCAGGGTTTGTGTTAAGGGTGTTAGGTGGCGCAGTCATTATCTCTGTAACCTCCTCACAATGGCTGGTATTGTGTACAATTCTTTTGTCGCTATTTCTTGGATTTAGTAAAAGGAGGCACGAACTCATCTTGTTGGAAGATAATGCCACAGGTCACAGAAAGGTACTAGAGCATTACAGTCCTTACTTTTTGGATCAGATGATTTCAGTCGTTACTGCATCCACTTTAATTTGCTATGCCTTATATACCATGTCAAAAGATACAATTGAAAAACTTGGCACATCAAAGCTCATTTATACGATACCATTTGTGCTTTACGGTATTTTCAGATACCTTTATCTGGTGCATCAAAAAGAAAAGGGAGGCAGTCCAACAGAGGTTGTGTTCACCGATAAACCCATGATTATAAATATAAGTTTGTGGGTTATTGCATCTGTTATGTTTATTTATATTGTACACTAGAATAAGCTTATGAAACTGGAAAAAGCGCTTTTATTTAATCCCCCGGTAGGTCTTTATCAGAGAGGGGAGGATCGCTGCCAGGCGGAAGTTGATGGAGGCAGCGCCACGTCTTTACGTCCGCCCAACGACCTTGGATACATAGCTTCTATGTTAAGGCAAATAGGTGTCACGCCATTTGTTGCCGATTATCCTGCTGAGAAGAAACAGTGGCGGCACTTCGAAGAGGATCTAAAGACAATTCAGCCAGACATTTTAGTAATGAGTATTACTACTCCTACTATAAAGGATGACATGAAGGCTTTTTCTGTTGCAAAGGGTTTTAGCTCAAATGTCTTTACAATTGCGAAGGGGGCTCACTTTTATATTTGCAATAAAGAGGAATTGAAAGATGCAATTTACGATGTCATGGATGTTGCTATTATAGGAGAAGCTGAAACAATCATAAACAACCTCGTTCTTGCCAAAAGGAGCAGTTCAGACTTTTCAAAGGTCAGAGGGATTTTATATAGAAATTCCCACAAACAGATTGTACAAACCGAACCGGAACCCTTCTGGATCGATCTTGATAAAATACCATTTCCAGCCAGAGACCTGATGAAAAACCATCTCTATACCAGACCCGATACTGGTGAACCGCAGGTGACAATTCAGACCTCCAGAGGCTGTCCATCCCAATGTATCTTTTGTTTGTCTCCTATTATTTCTGGTATGAAATTGCGCGAACGTTCTATAGGGAATGTTATTGCTGAAATTGAAGAGTGTGTAGAAAAATACAATATCAGGAATTTTTTCTTTCGTGCAGATACTTTTACTATAAACAAAAATACTGTCATTACATTGTGTAAGGAAATCATCAATCGTAAACTTGATATTACATGGGTGGCCAATAGTAGGGTAAACACCATTGATGAAGAACGCCTGGAATGGATGAAAAAGGCAGGTTGCTGGCTTGTCGCATTTGGAATTGAATCGGGAAATGACGATATCCAAAAACGGATCAAAAAGGGAACTACTCAGGCGCAGGCACGTGAGGCGGTAAGACTATGTAAAAAGCTTGGGATCAAAACGTATGGTTTCTATTTAATAGGATTTCCATGGGAAACGAGGGAAATGATCATGGACACCCTGAATCTCGCCATAGAGCTAAGATGTGATTTCTCCGAGATACATATTGCCATTCCCTATGAGGGAACTGAATTCTATAAGATAGCACAAGATTTTGGAATCCTTACGGAAACAGCCATCGGACATAATTATTTTTCTAACCCAGCCATAGGCACACTTCATGTAACCAAGGACGAACTTATTGAAATGCGCAAAAAGGCTTTAAAATCCCTATATCTTAATCCACGCTATATTGCCAGTACTCTTATCCACATCAGAAGCTTTGAAGAAGTAAAGAACTACACCAGATATGGGGTTCGTTTATTTAAGAATTTGCTGAAACATAAAAATTAAAAGAGGACACACTAATATTTATTTAGCTCCTAAGCTACGAACCAAGATAAGAAAATCTCAGTTAATGGGGTTACCCAAACGTTCGGCTTTTATTTAACTATGACGATTGTTATTCTAATTGTTATTATTTCAATTATAACTGGATTTTTGCTTACGTATTTTCTTTCAGCAAGGTATTCGATCTTTGAAAGAACTGCTTACGGCGTTGTTGTTGGATTGGGACTTTATACGTGGATTGTTTATCTTTTTTCACTGTTATTGGGACTTTCAGGCAAAAGCATATACATCTCGATTGGCTTGTTAGTTCTGTTTTGTTCCGTAGTGTTAACAATCAAATGGGGACATATTAAGGAAAAGATTTTAAGTGAAACAAGAGAAATAAAGGATGATTTCTTTCTTAACAAGGTGTCATATTTTGTGCATATCGCGGTATTTTCTTTCTTTACGACGATATTCTGGCGTTTGTTTTACAGGACGATAATCTGGAAAGAGGATGGATTATATATTGGATTACCAAACAATTATGGCGATCTTCCATTACATCTTGCGTATATCACATCTTTTGTATGGGGGAATAATATTCCTCCTCAAGATCCTGCTTTTGCTGGAGTGAAGCTGACATATCCAATTCTCTCGGATTTTCTATCTGCCATTTTTCTCAAATTAGGCTTGGATTTTAGGGATATTTTGTTTCTCCCAGGTTTGTTGCTTACCGTAGCTCTTTATAGTGTATTGTATTATTTTACATATCGTTTAACTAAAAGAAGGCTAGCTGCAATAGTTGCTCCGTTTATATTCTTTTTTACAGGCGGTTTTGGTTTTTACTATTTCTTTCACGACCTTGCAAATACATCAGGTAGTCTTTGGTCATTTCTCATGCACATACCCAGAGATTTTACCAAGATTGAACCGCTAAACTATCACTGGATTACTCCATTGACATGCTTGAATGTACCTCAGCGCCCATTTTTGTTTGGTTTCCCTATAACTATGCTAGTCTTTTCTCTTTTATACACTGGAATTGAATATAAGAGTTGGAGGGAATTTCTCTTTGCAGGTGTCCTTGCCGGAGCGCTACCTTTTTTTCATTCACACAGTTTCCTTGCTATGTTGATGGTCACCATACCACTGGGTCTTATTTTCTGGGACTGGCGCAAGTGGTTTTTATTTTTTATGCCAGCTTTCATATTATCTCTACCGCAGGTAATCTATCTTTCCAATCACGCAGGAGGTTTTTTAAAACTACATTTTGGTTGGGTGGCAGGCGGAGAAAATATTCTGTGGTTCTGGTTAAAAAATACAAGTCTTTTCTGGCCATTAATCATAGGCGGATTTGTAGCTCTATTTGTATTGAAAAAAGATATAGTGTATTCTTCATGCTTTCCGAATCACAACACACAACTAGCAACATATAATCCTCAACATATAGTTGGATTATTTTCACTATCATTCATAATTCTTTTTATAGTGCCAAATCTAGTGCTGTTGGCTCCGTGGGATTGGGATAATATAAAAATATTGATTTATTGGTTTTTAGGTACAACACCTGTAGCTGCTTTAGCGCTGACTCTCTTATACGGAAATAAACGTTACAAGATTCTATCAAAGGTGGGCTTTTTTATAATCATGTTCGTACTAACTTTTGCAGGGTGGATTGATGTATTTAAGTACGCCATAGCGCCTATCCCCGGATGGAAAGAATATTCTTCAGAAGAAATAGAACTTGCAAGGCGTATTTCGAGTGAAACACCGTCAAATGCAATTTTTTTGAATGCGCCTATTTTTAATCACATTGTATTTCTGACTGGTAGAAAAAGTTTAATGGGCTGGCCTCCTCATATATGGAGTCATGGTTATAGTGGTGGTCAAGAACGCGAAAATGATGTTAAAAAAATGTTAAAAGGTAAACCTGAGGCAAATTTATTGATAGATAAATATAAACCTGACTATGTTGTAGTGGGTCCTCAAGAGAGACAGATTGGCGTAAACAAAAGGTTTTATGATGCAAATTATTCATGCATTATTACAACAAAATATTATAATGTTTATGATCTTAGCAAAAAAAATCAATCGCAACCGATTGGTAAAAATAAAAATTTGATTGATAAAAAGTATGGATTGAATGTTTACTATTATAACAATTTGAACTGGGTGGGTGAGCCTGTATACGAAGAGATTAATACAGATATTGAATTTAACTATTCCAGTGATAATGAAAAACCAGTATCCAGTCCTTTTAGCGTGTTAGTGGAAGGTTATATTGATACTGATATATCAGGCACGTATACATTCATACTAACGTCGGATGATGGTTCATGGCTTTACATAGATGATATATTAGTGATCGATAATGGAGGCTACCATGCAGCAAAATCAGTGACAGGTTCAATCATATTAGAAGGAGGGCAACACAAAATAATGATCAAATATTTCGATGGAGGGGGAGGGGCAGTTCTTAACCTGTTGTGGGTGCCGCCAGATGGTGTGGAGTCGGCAATACCGGTGGAAAGATTAAAGGAAAAAGAGTAAAGATGAAAAGGGGAAAGGGGCCGTGTCAATGGAATATATGAAAGAGCAACAAAAACATAGAATTCATTTACCCATAGTATTTTTTGTTCCAATT
Source organism: Planctomycetes bacterium GWA2_39_15 (assembly GCA_001824485.1). Lineage (GTDB taxonomy): Bacteria > Planctomycetota > Brocadiia > Brocadiales > Brocadiaceae > 2-12-FULL-39-13. Next base: position 17,012 of record MHXP01000013.1, read on the forward strand.
TTGATTGCATCATTAATTCGTTTCTGGAACATTGATCTCCGTCCCTTTCATTCAGATGAGGGTGTTAACGGTAATTTCTTGTTAAACTTGTATAATAACAACTATTATCACTACGATCCTGCTAATTATCACGGGCCATTTCTTTACTATATTGGATTAATTCCTTCCTATATTTTTGGTTTTACCGATTTTTCTTTTAGACTTTTACCTGTTCTGTTTGGGATTATGGTTGTTGCCTTATTGTATCCCTTGCGCAGTAGATTAGGTAGAATGGGTTTACTGACGACAGGCTTACTTATTGCCTTATCTCCAGCTATTTCATTTTTCTCAAGAGATACCATCCATGAAACTTATTTAGTCTTCTTTTCGCTTGCAGTTGTTGTTTCATTTTTTCTTTATTCTGAGACAAGGAAATCCAGATACATATATTTTGCAGCGTCAAGCCTCGCATTTGTCATTACCATAAAAGAGACTTATATAGTCACATTTGCCGTTTATGCTGTATCTTTAGTAATTGCGTATTGTGTTGAAATAGTATTTTCACCCAAAGGTACTCGATATCCTCGTTATAAAGGTATTTTTAGTACGTTTGCAATTGATTGTAAGAAAAACAAATATGCTATTGGTATTAGCGTTGGAATATTCTTGATTATCAACTTTCTGTTATACTCATCATTTTTTACATATTACGGAGGTATTAATGACATTTTGACCACACTTAAAATATGGTCAAAGACTGGAATTGAGAGTGGACATAACAAGCCATTTATTTATTATTTCAAGGTAATGTATAGATATGAACTTCCTGTGTTGGTTTTGGGAATAGCTGGATTCTATTACGCATTTAGGCATAGAAATAAATTTACTATGTTCGTATCGTCATGGGCAATTCTTATTTACATTACCTATTCATTTATACCTTATAAGACACCGTGGCTGATAATCAACATATTACTTCCACTTGCCATTATGGGGGGGATATTTGTAAATGGCATATATACTATAGTTAAAAAGAAATGGCATTATGCTGTCTTTTATCCAATATACGTCTGCATATTTGGTTTTTCTGGTTATCATGCCATTATGTTAAATTTTAATAATTATGATGACGAACGATGTGAACTTGTTTATGTTCAGACAAAAAGGGATATTTATAATCTCTTGGATAGACTAGAATCCTTGTCAAATGTATGCGGCAGGAATATGGATATTAATATCGTTTCAAAAGAATACTGGCCGTTGCCATGGTATCTCAGAGAATACAAGAATGCAAAATTCTGGGGTACAGTTATTGATAATCCTAATGCCCCTGTTATCATAGTTGACAAAAGTGGAGAGGATGAATTAAAGAAGAAACTAAAAGGAGATTATAAAAAAGAACGGTTTGTTTTAAGGCCTGGCGTATGGCTTGTTGTTTACGTGCAACAAGGTCTATACGAGGCTGTGTATGGTAAGGAGACAATATCAAAACCAACTACCCAAATTATTCCCAAGGTTGCAAGGGATGAACTGGAACAGGGTTTGAGGGGAGAATACTTTTACAATGTAGATTGCATAGGGGTGCCTTTTTCATCTAAGATAGAAAAGGGGGGAATTTCATTTACATATAACGACGAGACACAAAAACCTTACAGGTCTCCTTTTGGCATTAGATGGGAAGGGTACTTGTCTATTACACAAAAAAGAGTGTATCAATTTGCGACAAAGTCAGATGACGGGTCGGTTGTTTATATTGACGGGAATGTGGTTGTAGACAATGGCGACATTCATGCACTACAACATATTTCTGGTGCTGTATTTCTTGAGGAAGGTTTTCATCATATTCGAGTGGAATATTTTGACGCAGGCGGGGGGGCTGTGATGGAATTTTTATGGACATTACCAGGAGGAAGTGAAGTCCTCGTTCCTGTTGAGGTATTATTCCATAAGAAGTAGGTAACCATGAATGCAAGGAACAGTTTCAAATCGTATTATTTTTTTGAAAAATATCTAAGGAAAACAGGAAAGACAGGAAGACGGTGCTTGAATTTGAAGAAATGACGGAAAGAATTATTGCAGCGGCAATTGAAGTTCACAAAGCCCTTATACCGGGTTTTCTTGAGTCCATTTATGAAAATGCGCTCTCAATGGAATTTAAATCTCGTAGTATTTCTTATAAAAGGTAATTTGAGATATCAATATTTTACAATGGAAAAGAGGTCGGCAAACATAGACTGGATATGTTTGTAATTGAATTAAAAGCGATAAAAGAAATTACAAATGAACATTTTGCAATTGCTCGTTCTTATTTAAAAGCAGTAGGACAAATACATGGATTAATCTTGAATTTCGCCAAGCCAACTTTAGAAATAAAAAGAGTGATATTTAAAGACGAATGTTCCTGGCCATCCTGCCTTCTTTAGATACTTTCCCGACTTCCGCATATTTGTGACAATCCCTGACTAAGAAACCTTAACACCTGAGCTAAACCACCCGCTTAGCTGGTGGTTTAGCTCAGGAGTTAGCAAAATTCAAAACAAGTTCCCTTGTAATGACAATGGACAAACATTTCCAGCGCCTGTTACTGACACACTCATGAGTTTGCAAATCCCTCATACTATTGAATTTTAATAGGAAAATATTGCTTATTAAGGCACAACCCGTTATCATTTGATTTTATAAAATTAATATTTTATCAATAACAGGAGAAGGATTTACTATATGAGCCTAAATTGTGGTATTGTTGGATTGCCAAACGTTGGGAAATCCACAATCTTTAACGCATTGACATCTGCAAAGGCAGCCTCGGCAAATTATCCATTTTGTACCATTGATCCTAATATTGGTATTGTTGCAGTGCCTGACCAACGATTAGATAAAATAGCTGAGATAATCCCTACCGAAAAAATTGTCCCTACAGCCGTTGAATTTGTTGATATCGCAGGTCTTGTAAAAGGCGCCAGTCAGGGAGAGGGATTGGGGAATCAGTTTCTTGGTCATATCAAGAACGTCAATGCCATTTTGCATGTTGTTCGTTGTTTTGAGAAGAGCGACATCATTCATGTCGAGGGAAACATTCATCCAATCAGGGATATTGAGATTATAAATACAGAATTAATCCTTGCGGACATGGAGACAGTAGAGAAGCGGCTGTCTAAAAATGAAAAACTGGTGAAGACAGGAGACAAGAACATTATTGCCTCTATTGATGTATTAAAAAAAGTTCGGGAAGGTTTAAACAGTAATAAACCCGCCAGATTGCTTGTGCTGACTGATGAAGAAAGGAAACACATCGAAGATTTACATTTGATGAGCGCAAAGCCAGTCTTGTATGTCGTTAACGTTTTTGATTATGAAATAGATAAACAGTATATTGATATTGTTAAGGATTATTCAAAGAAGGAAAATTCCAAGTGCGTGGTTATTTCAGGAGATATAGAATCAGAAATTGCCCAGATGGAGCCTTCTGAAAGAAAGACTTACTACAAAGAAATGGGAATAGATGAATCAGGACTGGAAAAGTTGATACGAGAAACTTACGGTTTATTGGGTTTGATTACTTATTTTACAGCCGGACCAAAGGAAATAAAGGCATGGACGATTGGACAGGGGACAAAAGCGCCGCAGGCCGCCGGAGTCATTCATTCCGATTTTGAGCGAGGGTTTATTTGTGCGGAAACATACAACTATAACGATCTAATTGCACAGGGTTCAGAACAAAAGGTCAAAGAAA
>MHXP01000013.1:20843-21046 GCA_001824485.1 Planctomycetes bacterium GWA2_39_15
GTTCCTTATTCTATGGGAAATATTTAGGAAAATATTTGAAACGTAAGAAAGACCATAAATAAAATATATTTCTAATCTTTGAATGTGAAACCTAATTATTATAATTAAGTTAAGCTTCCTTCGGAGACATCATTTCCAGTTGTGGTAGCAGGAGTGTCCTCCTGCCATTAGCTTGGATTGCAAGGGACGTTGGGAGGAAACGC
>MHXP01000013.1:21219-22570 GCA_001824485.1 Planctomycetes bacterium GWA2_39_15
GACCTTTTTTCTATCCTGATTTTCAGCCTGAACAACGGCTTCTTTTTCACGCTTTCCACCAACAAACTGAAGGTATCCAGAATTGTCCTCTCCAACGATTCCTTTAGACTTTAACTCTACAATAGCTGGAAGGCGTTTTTCCATCTCAGCTTTTATTGCGTTTATGTCCTCAGCAAATGACGAAACGCTTGCAAAAATACCTCCAAAAATCATAACTATCAGAAATGATACGCATATTTTTACCTTCATTTATATCCTCCTATAATATTTAGATATCTAAGTTACTATTGAGCCTGTTTTGGCGCATCTCCGGTTTTTTCACTGCTGACTTTCTGCGCAGCCTCATCCAGGTTGCCAAAGAAGTCCTCCAGATGTTTGTCTACTCTAATATTCACATCAACGGTAATTTGCATCGGTTTAACTTCTACTTCTACTTTATGTTCAGTTTTGCATCCCTGAAAGAAAGCAAAAAATAACAAACAAGAAACTACAAAAACTCTCTTCATTCCATTTTCTCCTTATAAAATTTTTTAAATGTTCAGTACAATAAAATGCAATACTATATCATCATTACCTCCTTATTTGTAACTTTTTTAATAATTATTCATTTTGCATTAAATCACTAATACCGGCGCCATAATACAACATTTTTTCGAGCGGCAGTTTGAAATTTATGTCAAAAAGTATTCCTTGGAAATGTGCCCTTGGTTGTCCTTCCGCTTTATATAGTCCAATATCTTTTCTAAAGCTAAATGGCAGTAAATCGGCAGGTCTGCCGTCCATCTTCATATTGATGACTAAGTCATCCCCATGGCTTTGTAGTGAAAGCTTTGCCCAGTCGTAGCTAAAATTCTTAAGCGCTTCATTTGCAATTTGCATCTGGAGACTCTGTTGGACATTAGACATTCCTGGTGCTAATGTATCTGTATTAAAACGAATTGTTCCTCCCTCTCCAGGTGTGGAATAAAGGAAACCGTCAAGAATATTTATTTTACCATCTTTGTAGTTTAAAGGTATGCGTCCGTTAACTGCTCCCTCACCATCGGCATTTGCAGCATTAAATTGCTTTAGGATTGTTGCAAGCTTAAGCCGATCACAGTAAAGAGTAAGGTCTATACTATTTTCCGCAGAATCTAAACGTAACCCATGGGTATAAACGTGTCCTCCACACCATGAGAATCCACATTTTTCAAGAAAAAGTGAAGACGATGAATTCATCTGAAACTCCATTTCCCCATCATTCATTTCCATAGTTCCCCACGCAAAACGCTTAAATTTTAAGACCTGTTTAGGGTCACTGTGGAAATTATATAAATCAGGTATATTAAGATTCAGGTCAATACCTTCAAAT
>MHXP01000014.1:0-6498 GCA_001824485.1 Planctomycetes bacterium GWA2_39_15
AAGAATTGACTCACTCTATAGAAAAAGTTTTTAATACATGGGGCAATGGCAACAATATTCTTAATAAGACATGCGCAATTATATAAGACGCTGTGTATATCTGTGAAATAGGTTGTGGACTTGGATATTTCACCAATCGTTTATATAGAGAACTCTGCTCTAACAACGATAACCCATTAGCGATGAACGATGAGCCATCAGCTATAAACTACGAGCTATTTGACCTTGTGGTGATAAAAGAAGTGCTTTGGTATGTTTGTCATAAGTTAGATCATTTTATACAGAATGTCCTGTCCGTGATAAAGAAGGATGGTTTTCTTTATGTATCCCAATCTTTCCCTGAATTCAATAATTGGGTAGGGCAAGAAATAATTGATAGTCCAGAAAGATTGAAGGAAATACTTACTGAATATGTGGAGCCTATTAGTATTTGTTTTGAAAGAGAATTTCGTAATTCTCAAGGGCAATATGTTCATTAATCTTGGGCAAAAAAAACATGCTTATAGCAATACAGCAGCCTGAGCATCTCCCTTGGATAGGTTTTTTTAATAAAATGCAACAATGCGATTTGTACGTATACTTGGATAATGTGCAATTCAAAAAGCGGTATTTTGAAAACAGAAATAGGATAAAGACAAAGGATGGAATAAAATGGCTGACTGTTCCTGTAAAGACCAAGGGGAAATATGAACAAAAAATAAACGAGGTATTTATTGATGACTTGAATGACTGGGCATTAAAATATCTTAGAACTTTGGAACATGCCTATAAGAAGAGTAAGTTTTGGAATGTTGTGGAAGAAATTGTTCAGTCTTCTTTTAAGGAGAAAAAGGAAAAGCTGTTGGATTTAAATTTGATGTTAATAGAAAAATGTAGGAATTACCTGAACATCGATAAAAAGACAGTTCTGGCGTCAACCCTTGGCGTGGATGATTACAGGGGAAGTGATATAATACTTCAGATATGCCTGAAACTAAAGGCAAGCGTTTATATCAGCGGGCCCGACGGAAGGAATTATCTAGAACTTGAAAAATTTAAAAAGCACGGTATGAAAGTCATTTACCACGATTTCGTCCATCCAGTTTATCCGCAGATGTATGGCGAGTTTGTTTCACATCTATCCATTGTTGATATGATAGCCAACTGTGGCGTTAATTCATTGGAAATAATACGAAATAGTTACAAAGTCAACGTGTGATGATGGCTGAATATTTATATCCTGTCTGGAAAGGCTGGCCTAGCAATAGGACTGCTCTTATTGCGGAAGTTGGAATGAATCACGGTGGAGACGGAGGCCTCGCATGGGAGATGATTCGGTCTGCCCATGAAAATGGGGCTGATTTTGTAAAGTTGCAATCTTTTATAACTGAAGAATTTTTTCATCCCTCGCTTCCATATTTTTCAAATACAAAATCAATGGAACTCTCTTTTGATACCCAAAAGAGGCTTTTTAGTAAGTCAAAAGAGAAAGGAATAAGATTAATTACCACACCATTCGATTTTAAGTCTGTTGATATGGTGGAAGAATTTGAGCTGCCTGCCTACAAGATAGCATCTATGGATAACGATAATATTCCCTTACTTCGATATGTTGCAGAAAAACAGAGACCTGTTCTCGTCTCTTGCGGGATGGCTAATCTTGGAGAGATAGAGAAGGTTGTAAATATTATGAAGCAGGAAGGAAATGATAATCTCATACTAGTGCACTGTATTTCTGATTATCCGACCAAACCAAAGGACTTGAACCTTGAAATGATAAATCTTTTAAAATCTACATTCAAAAAGCCTGTTGGATTATCAGATCACTCGGTAGGTTTACACAGCTCGTATATTGCTGCATCTCTCGGAGTTGCGGTCATTGAGAAACACTTTACCACCGACAGAACGCTCCACGAGAAATTTCCGGATGCGGATCATAATATTTCCTTGGAACCGGGCGAGTTAAAAGATTTGAGACAATTCTGCGAGACGGTGCCGGTTATGATGGGGGGAGCACCCCGGCTGCTTACCGAAAATGAAATATCAGGAAGGCATGATTTAAGAAGAGGGTTCTATAGTAAAAGAGATATAACGTTGGGAGAAAAAATAAGTCTTGAAAATACTGTGCTGTTGAGACCGGTTAGCGGTATAGCGGCTAACGCATGGGATTTTGTTTGTGGAAAAGAAGTGAAAAAGAATATCCCGAAAGGTAATCCGATTTTTTATTCAGATTTGGGGCTTTAGCTTGTTGTCCGGAGAAGTTTACTTCAGAGTTGACGGAGGTAACGCATACAGCCTCGGCATGGGGCATGTTTACAGGTGTCTGAAAACTGCCGATTGTTTAAAGGATAAAGGAGTAGCCTCTGTTTTTATCATGAAAGATATTAAGGGTGGAATAAGAAAAGTTGAGGAAAATGTATATCCGGTTATTAAGCTGCCCCTCAACCTTGCTCTTCCTGAGGAAATAGACTTTTTGAAAGAGAGATGCTCGGGGCAGATACTGGTTACCGATATCAGAGGGATAAATAACAGTTATTTTACGCAGCTCAACGGCTATTGCAGTAAAACAGTGTATTTTGATGATCTGGGACAGCACGATTTTTCCCCTCATATCCTGATTAATCCGGCAATTGATCCAAATCTTCAGCGATTCAAACACCGTTATCTGTCAACCCGATATCTGCTCGGAGAGAAATATTTTATTCTGGGCAAGGGGTTTAAGAGGAGAAGAAACATACGGAAGACAATAAAAACAGCTATGGTAAGTCTTGGGGGCGCTGATCCCGCAAACTACACGCCATCCGTTCTGAGGATACTTGACAGGTTGAAATACAACTTTGAAATAATGCTTATTTTAGGGCCGGTTTTTGAAAATTTCAAAGAAGTAGACGACCTCTGCCGGAAATCCACCAAAAGAGTGCACATTTTAAGAAATGTATCAAATATGGGTGAGCTTATGTGCGCTGCAGACATTGCCTTTGTTTCTGGCGGAGATACAGCACTAGAACTGGCATATACCGGAACCCCCGGTTTTATTGTGCCGACTATAAAATATGAAAGTGATACTGCGGCATATTTGGAGAGCAGGAGAACTTTTGTGAATCTTGGAGATATCAAAAAAAAGAGAAAAGCAGAAACCATCGAAAAAATAGAAGACGTATGGGAAAACTTTTATATGAGGAAAGAGTTTTCACGAAATGCGAAACGTCTTATTGACTGTAAAGGATTGCTTAGGATAATGCACGCCCTGGATATAGGGGAGAACTGATAGGCTCTGTTTCCTGATTTGCTCAGGATAGAAAAATTAAAAATATAGACGAGGTAGGATAAGTGAATATTTTAGGAATTATGGTTGGTACCAATTCAACTGCTGCCCTTCTCAGGGACGGACATATCATTGCATGTGTCAGTGAAGAGCGGTTCCGCAGGAAGAAAAATATTGGGATATATCCTTCCATATCGGTAGAATATTGTCTTAAAGAAGCAGGATTGGATTCATCCGATATTGATATAGTAGTATTTGATTCTATGACATTTAACTATCATCACTGGGTGGTGGACAGGGACGGGACATTTTCAGTACTGGACTGGGTGCGTGAACAAAATCAGTACTGGAAACCATTTTTATATAATAAAAGAGAAGTTGATTACTATGAGATATTTAAAGACAAAATAATTCCAGAGCATTATACTTCAGATATTATAAATAACTATATAAAACCCGAGAAAGACATACGCCCTTTATTGGTGAAGAAGCACCTTGGAGGTGGCATAAAGGCCATTCAAAATTCGGTGCATTATGAAAGCCATCATTATTACGGCTATTATGCCTCACCTTTCAGAGAAGAGAAAGTGCTTAGTTTCGTTGTTGAGGGGTGGGGTGATGGTACAAATGCATCTGTTGGCCTTTTTGAAAACGGTATATATCGGGAATTATACAAGACCGATCTTTGCAATATAGGTAGGCTTTACAGGTATATTACGCTTCTGCTTGGCATGAAACCCAATGAGCATGAATATAAGGTGATGGGATTAGCTGGCTACACAACAAGATATAAAAGAGTGCTGGATATTTTAAATGGAACTCTATATGTGGACGGTTGCGAGTTTAAATACAGGGAAAGACCGACTGATCACTATTTCTGGTTTAAAGATCGCTTTGAAGGAAGCCGTTTTGACGATATAGCGGGCGGAGTGCAGAAATATATAGAGCTGTTGATCTGTGAATGGATTCGCAACTGGATACGCAAAACAGGTGTGCGCCGTATCGTGGTGAGCGGTGGCGTTGCTATGAATATCAAGGCAATGATGGAAGTAGCAAAGATGGATGAAGTTGAAGAAATGTTTGTGCCTGGAAACGGAAATGATGAATCAACAGCGATAGGGGCATGTTATAGGGCATATGTTAGGCACTGCGTTGAGACTAAAAAAAATCCTAATGCCATACCCCCTGTGTCGGATTTATATCTTGGTCCTGCGTACTCCGGATCTGATATTGTCAAGGCGCTAGATACTGGCAAGGCGAAAGGCGGCTTCATGATCAAAGAGAACACTACAGAAGACGAAATTGCGGAGATTATTGCCGAAGGCGATCCTGTCGCGCGATTCTCAGGCAGGATGGAATTCGGAGCAAGGGCTCTAGGGAATCGTTCTATTCTTGCCGATCCGAGAGATCTTAATTCACTAAGGAAGATAAACCACCAGATAAAGAGCAGGGATTTCTGGATGCCTTTTGCTCCAGTTATTATAAAAGAGCGGGTTGATGATTATTTGCTAAATCCTAAAAACATTAAAAGCCCTTACATGACTATTGGTTTTGAAACAACACCACTTGCACACAGGGATCTGATTTCAGGGCTCCACCAGGGCGATCTGACAGCGCGTCCTCAGATTTTGGAAAAGCAGACAAACCCGGGATATTACAACCTTATTAAAGCTTTTGAAAAAAGGACAGGCGTCGGAGGACTGGTTAATACTTCTTTCAATTTGCACGGTGAGCCGATAGTGAACAGCCCGGAGGATGCCTTAGATGTTTTTATGAGATCGGGCTTGGAGTATCTGGTATTGGAAAATACCCTTGTTTGTAAAGGCGGCAATAAACATTAAGACAAGGAAGGACTTAGCCCATGGAAATTAGAAAGAGAGAAAATCATCTCAAGTCTCAATATACAAAAAACAGGCTTAACTTTGATGAATCCACATATCATTACAGTTCTGAGGAGAAAGAAAAAGCGTTTATTAGATCACAGTTCCCCTCAGGCGAAGAAATACAAAGATATCAGGAGTACCGTAAGGAATGGCACCGTAGATCCGATGAAATGGATGCGGGTTTTTTTCCCCTTGCGGTTATTTGCGAGCTTGTCAGCGCGTGTAATTTGATGTGTGAAATGTGTTACACACGCACGCCTGAGTTCCAAAAAGCTATTGTGGGAGCGCAGAGAATACTCCCGTGGGATGTTGCTGTACGCATTATTGACGAATGCGCTTCATTAGGCGTATACAGTATGCTATTCTCATGGAGGGGAGAGTCAACGCTCTATCGCTCAAAGGGATCGGATGGACAGTGGTACGACTTTGCCGATGTGCTGGCGTATGCGCGTTCAAAGGGGATACTTGAGGTAACCAGCCTGACAAACGGCAGAATGCTTAATGATAATCTGATTGAAAAAATTGTGAAGGCCCAGCCGAGCTGGATAAGTTTCTCCGTAGACGGTTTTGGAGATGATTATGGAAAAATCAGGAAATCAATGAAGCTCGAAAAAGGGAAAATGCCTTTTGGTATCGTAGTAGACAATATTAAAAAGATGGTTCAGGTCAGAAATGAGTTGGGATTCACCCGCCCTCAGGTCAGGTCAAATACCATTTATCCCCCGATCTCAGGCAATCCTGAGCAGTATAAAAACTTCATGGAAAATGTTGGGGTGGGGCTTGTCACTATCAACGAGATGCTTGACTACCGTGGCGCAGAACTTCCTGACGAGGCTGTTATGGATGAATGGTTTTGCCAGTATCCGTTTCAGCGCCTGGTTGTCAGTGCAAACGGAATGATTATGCCGTGTCCGGGGGCGCACAACGAAGATGCAAGTGTCCTGCTTGGCAGGTATGTCGGCATTCCACACAAAAAAATTGTAGTTGGCGGCATAACCAGGACGATAGAGTATCCTGAACTTACTCTTAAACAGGCGTGGGAGAGCGATAAAGTAAAGCATATCAGAGAAGTGCACCGCGGAAACAGAAGAAAAGAGATTGAGGTATGCAGACACTGCAGACACGGCGCAAAAAAGCACGGTGTTACATGGATGCCTGACGATTGGGATATGCAGGAAATGAAGTGGAAAAACAGGACATGGAGAAACGGATAAAGATGCCGTTGCACACGACATTCGTTGGTAACGAATCGCCATTCCTTGATGTTATAAGAAGACACAGCGATCTTAATGTCACCGTTTGCACGAGAATTACGGGAAAGGCAAGAAAATTTTTTGGATCAGCTTTCGATTATGCAAGAAAACATGCAAT